>JALSQC010000132.1 GCA_026985625.1 Bacteroidales bacterium
CGAAACAGCTGTGCAATACGATGCTATTACAAACGCTTCTTTAACCGATGTTATTCTTTGGGTTGGAGTAAAAGAAATTGTAGGAACAGCCGACAACTTAACTGTTAATGCTTATCCCGATGCAAGCGGAACCCCAGGCACTGCATTTGGAACAACAACAATAGGTATGGATGCTATTGATACAGCTGCTCAGTTTAACACAATACATTTTGCAAGTCCTGTAGATTTACAAAATAATATGTTTTATGTTGGTATAAATTTAGCAGGAGACGACACAATTGGTTGTGTTTGTAACGATCCTAGCGCTAATGACGGACAAGGAGAAAAAAGATCTTTCTTAAATATGAGTGGTTGGCAAGCACATGATGATGCTTTTCCCAATGGTTTCGATGCTGACGGAATGTATATTCCTATAGTTGAGATAGCTACAGGAGCAGAATATATGCAAAGTAAAGGTTTAAAAATTTACAGAGCTTATCCTAACCCAACAAATGCTATTTCTAACATTAAATATGGTATAGAAAATACACAAAATGTAAGTGTAAAAGTTTTTGACATTACAGGAAAAACTATTTTCTCTAACGAGTCAATACAATCTGCAGGTTCTCATACTGTTCCTGTTGATTTTTCATCTTATCCTGCAGGAACTTATTTCTACACTATCTCTACTAACAACTCAAAAATTACAAGTAAAATTAACGTTATTAAATAAACTTATTTTAATATAAAAATTAAAAAAGGCTGTTCTTAATTGAATGGCCTTTTTTTATAAGGTTTATAGTTTTTTGGCACATCTTTTGATTTTTAGCAATATATAAATCTTTAAAATTAATGTTATGAGGAAAAAATTGCTTATAGTTTTATTATTTTTACCTGTTTTATTTTTAAATGCTCAACTTAATGACGAGATTCCTAACGAGTCTTTTAAATCCGGCGAAAACTTAAAATATCAAGTGCATTTTGGCTGGTTAGTAGGAGGAACTGCATCGTTAAATGTACAAGAAATGGATTTTAAAGGAAAAAAAATATATTATACAAAAGCTAAAGCCAAATCTATAGGATTAACCGATAAAATTTATAAAGTTCGCGATACTTATTCCAGTTTTATAGATGCAAAAACCGGAAAACCTATAAAATCGATTCGAGATATACACGAGAGTGATTATAAATATTATAACGAAGTTTATTATTTTCATGATAAAGATAAAGTAAAAAGTTCCAAATCGGGCGAGCACAAAGTACCAAAAAATATATTTGATGTTTTATCGGCTTTTTATTATGCAAGAAGAACTTTATTTGATAATTTAAAAAAAGGAGATGTTATTGTATTAAACACTTTTTTTGAAGATGACGTTTTCCCTTTAAAAATACGATATAAAGGTGTTGAAGATATTTATTCGCCAATTGGAAAAATACAATGTTTAAAATTTAATCCTATTGTTGAGCCGGGCAGAATATTCGACTCAGAAGATGATATGAAAATTTGGATATCTAAAGATAAAAATCATATACCTATAAGAGTGCAATTCGATTTAATTATAGGTTCGTTAAAATGCGACTTAATAAAATATAACGGACTAAAAAATAATTTTAAACTTGAATAAAAACAATAATTTTATAAATAAATTTTTATTTTTTTAATTGTTGTTTTATCGCCTTTTAAATTTAACCTTTTTCTTGTAAATAATTTATCGATAAAATATTCTTTAAGAAAAATTTCTTTTTCTATATCAAACTTATCGGCACTTGTTACAGATATAGTTATTTTATCGTTTTTTGAACAAATAATATTACCGTTAAATTTATTAAATATTATTTTTTTTGCTACTTTTTGCTTTGTGCTTGTATATACTTGTTTTTTGTCGTGATATATTTTAATTGTAATGTTATTTAAATTATTGATGCTTTTAAATTTAATTAAGATTTTTTTAGGTTTTAAGTTCCGTATTTTATTTGGTGTTATACTAAAATTGATATTAGACTCTCCAACTTTATATTTTCGCACAAAATTTTGTTCTTTAACGTTAAAATTAATTTTTTGTAGCGAATAATTTTTTAATTTATAATATGGTATAAATATAGATAGTTTGTTGTTTTTTAACGATTCGATATTATTAATTAAAGTATCGATAAATATTTTATTATCAGCATAAAATTTTAGATGCGAATGTATGTTTTTTACATTAAATTTATAAAACTCCGGCAAATTCCATTTAATATAAACCATAGCTCCAAAAGTTTTTGTTTGTGGGTTAAATTTTTCGATTATATTATCAATTTTTGCTATAATATTATTTATGTCGGGTTTTATAATATTTTTGTTTTCAAAAACTTTTTTATTAAAAAATTCCGATTTGGTATCTTTAATTATAAATCCAACCGAACTGTTATTTGGTATTTTTACATACGGAATAAAAACTTTTACGTTTGATTTTTGTTTTTGATTGTTGATATTTTGAGTGTTTTTATTGACATTAATGTAATCGACTTTATATAATTTATCTTTAAATTTTATAAACGGTGTTACATCTATATTTGAGTTAACAGGTAAATCTGAGAAACTGTAGGATATCTCGCACAATAATCCACTAACGCCATTTAACTTATAGGGTTTGGTTATGATATTTGATTTTTTTAAACTTGGGAATTTTGTTTTTGTATATTCAAAATTGGCAGAATTTACATTGTCAAAACTTACCGAATTATATTTTTTGCTAAAATTTCCCGGTATATTTTTTAGTTTAATTTCGCCTATTAAATCGTCAAAACTTGTTATATCATAATCAAAAACCGAGAAACTTAACGGATCGTTTTCGGCAATAATAATGTTTGCTTTATCCGGAATTGCCCAAAGTTCGTTTTTGTTTGTTTTTGAGAAAAATTTAGGAATATCTCCGGTACTAATTGTCCAATAAACATCGGGGTAGCCTAATCCCGTATTTGATGTTGAGCTACTAAAAATTTGACCTATAACACTAGGAACGTCATATTCTTTTTTTGCGATATCACAATTTATTAATTTAAAATTAAAAAAATATAGTTCCGGCTGCTTTAAAGTAATGGTATCTGTGGCAAGTATTTTAAAAATATATTTTTGATCGTATGTTTTTGCATATAAGTTTACAGCTATTTTATATTCTCCTTTTGGTAAATTAATAACATTTGACGGTATAAAAAATTCTTGTTTATCGGTATTTTTTATAAAAGACACTTCGTTTTCGGCATATTTTTGTTTAAAAAAATATATATCGCTGTTATCAGCTAAATTTATTAATTTTATATAAAAAATATATTTTCTTAAATTTTCGTCGGTATCGGCACCTTTTATTTGCGAACTTAAAAATTTAACTTTATAATTAAAGTTTACTTTAACACCATAAACATTTTGGTGTTTTATGTTAGACACAGCTCTAAAATTAGATATATTAAATTCCTGATTATTATAATAATACATTTTAGGAATATTAACGGTTATTAATTTTTTAAAAAAAACAGGAAATTCTTTTGTATTGTTTTTTGCATAAATCTCGAGCAACAAATTTTGTTTGCCATCTGACGTTTTAATTTTTGAGTAAGGAATAAAAAAATATAAATCTTTATGTTGCGATATTTTTTTGTTATAAGTTTTTTTTGCCGATACCTCAACATTATAGTCTGAGGCATAAACAATGTTAGAGTCTTTTTTTAGATTAAAGTAAATATAATACGGATTATCAAAATAATTGTTTAAAGGGTTTAGTAAGTCTAAATCAAAATAAATAGTTACGCCCTGCAATTCTGAGTATTTGTTATATGACTCTATTTTAAGATTTTTTATTACAAAATCTTGAACGTCGGGGTTATCGTTTTGCGAAAATATTGTATTTGTAAAAAATAACAATAACAAACCAATAAAAAAATATAACTTAACCATATAACAATTGTTTTAGTTTATAACAAAAATAAAATAAAAAAATTTATAATAATATTTTTTAATTCATAAAATATTATTTAGATTTGCTCTAAATAATTTGATTACAAAAATGATAAAAATAATAATACTCTCGATAATACTTTTGGCTATAGGCTTTTTAATGCTTGCCACAAGAATAATTTTAGACAAATATGTTTTTCATCGTAAAGGAAAATTTCCGAATACATCTGTAGGGAAAAATCCTGCATTAAGAAAACTTGGGATAACTTGTGCTAAACACGACGAACAACAATGTTTCTCGAATTTAAAAAACGGATTTACGAATAATAGCACCGGTTGTAGTTGCGGGTAATCTATTTTAATAAAAAATTAAAATTAAATATCTCGGCATTTTGGCTAACTAAATATTGGCGTTTTGTTTTTGATTCTTCGCAAAGATATCTTGTTCTTCGTTTTTTTATTTTTTTAAATTTTCGATAAGTCGGTTTTAACATAAAAAATGTATTATCGGGAATATCTTTTACCGATAGCCAAAAAGGGTTTTCGATATTTTTAATAAATAAATCAAATTTTTGACAATTAGAATTAAAATGATTATGTCTAAGATAACAATCTGTTAATACAGATGAAGCCTCGATGTTAAATATTTTTCTCTCTATGCTATCGGCAATAAGCTTTTGGAACTCTGTTTTCCACTCTATACCATGAGGTTTTATTCCTCGACCATATTTTAAAAAAGTTTTTAAATGAGCAAATTCGTGTAAAAATGTTAAATGAAACTGGTAAGGGTGCAAATTATTATTAATGGTAATAGTTAAATTATTAGTTTTTAAATCTACTTTAAAATCTCCCATTTTTAATTTGCGAGGATTTTTTATAAAAAACGAGAATTTATATTTATTTAAAATATTTATATAATAATTTATAGAATCTTTAGGAACAAAATTAATTAAGCCGTTAATAAAATCATTTTTACGCATTAAAAATTATTTTTTAAATTATTATTTTACAAATTAAATAAAATAATATTACTTTAGCATAAGTTATTTATAAAGTGAAAT
This sequence comes from Bacteroidales bacterium, assembly GCA_026985625.1. Classification (GTDB taxonomy): domain Bacteria; phylum Bacteroidota; class Bacteroidia; order Bacteroidales; family JAFGXI01; genus JALSQC01. The sequence goes on from JALSQC010000132.1 coordinate 4,975, forward strand.
CGTTATTCGAAATAGGAAGATACTTTGTTTTTTTAACCAAAGTTTTTGCTCGTCCCGAGAAAGGAAAAATGTATTTTAAACGTTTTTTCGAGGAGATTTATTCTTTAGGAATAAATTCATTGGGTATAGTTACAATAATTTCTGTTTTTATGGGAATGGTTATAACCTTGCAAACAGCTTATAATCTCGAAAACCCCTTAATACCCGAGTATTTAGTAGGTCTTACAACTCGAGACTCTATGATTTTAGAATTTTCGTCAACAATAGTAGGATTAATTTTAGCAGGAAAAGTAGGTTCAAATATAGCATCGGAGATAGGCACAATGCAAGTTACCGAACAAATCGACGCTTTAGAGATTATGGGTGTAAATCCTGCAAGTTTTTTAGTTATGCCAAAAATATTTGCATTTATGTTTATTTTACCGTTTTTAGTAATTTTTAGTATCTTTATAGGAGTAACAGGAGGTTTTATAATATCAGCAACAACCAATGTTATATCTATTCAAGACTACCTTTACGGAATACACTATGCTTTTAACGAATATTATGTAACATATACGCTAATAAAATCGGTATTTTTTGCTTTTATAATAACATCGGTATCGTCATATTTTGGATATTACACAAAAGGAGGAGCTTTAGAAGTTGGCAGAGCAAGCACAAAAGGAGTTGTTTATAGCAGTATTTTTATACTTTTGTTTAATTATATTTTAACACAATTATTACTTACGTGATAGAAGTAAAAAACATATCAAAATCGTTTGACGGCAAACAAGTGCTTAAAGATATAACAGCAACTTTCCATACCGGGAAAATAAATCTTATTATAGGACAAAGTGGTTCCGGAAAATCGGTTTTATTAAAATCTTTGGTAGGATTACATAAAATAGACAAAGGCGAGATAATTTACGATAAAAGGCCATACTCAACATTAAATTTTAAACAAAAAAAACAAATCCGTCGCGAGATAGGAATGGTTTTTCAAGGAGGAGCATTGTTCGATTCGGCAACAGTTCTAGAAAATGTAATGTTTCCGTTAGAAATGTTTACAAAAATGTCGCCAGCCGAAAAACGCGACCGTGCAGAATTTTGCATAGAAAAAGTGCATCTCGAAAATGCTAATAAAAAATATCCTTCGGAAATAAGCGGAGGTATGCAAAAGCGTGTAGCAATTGCCAGAGCAATAGCTCTAAATCCAAAATATCTTTTTTGCGACGAGCCAAACTCGGGATTAGACCCCAAAACATCAATAATAATAGATAACCTTATTAAAGAAATTACTACAGAATTTAATATTACAACAATTGTAAATACTCACGATATGAATTCGGTTATGGAGATAGGCGATAATATAATTTATATTTATCAAGGAAATAAATGGTGGGAGGGCAATAAATCAGAAATTTTTAAAACCGAAAACCCAGAACTTAATAACTTTGTTTTTGCATCGGAACTTTACAAAAAAATAAAAAAAACAATATAAATTTATGAATAAAGACAATCAAAAAAATATAATAGAAAAAGCATGGAACGACAGAGACTTGTTAAAAAAACAAGAAACTATTGATGTTATAAACGATATTATCGACAAATTAGATAAAGGAATTTACAGAGTAGCAGAGAGAAACAATAGCAACTGGATTGTAAACGAATGGATAAAAAAGGCAGTTATACTTTATTTTCCTATACGGCAAATGAAAACAACCGAAGCCGGACCTTTAGAATTTCATGATAAAATGAAACTAAAAAACAATTATAACGAAATTGGCGTTAGAGTTGTTCCTCACGCCGTTGCCCGATATGGAGCATATCTTGCAAAAGGAGTTATTATGATGCCATCGTATGTTAATATTGGTGCTTATGTTGACTCGGGAACAATGGTAGATACTTGGGCAACAGTAGGTTCTTGTGCACAAATAGGAAAAAATGTTCATTTAAGCGGAGGAGTTGGAATAGGAGGTGTGCTTGAGCCCGTGCAAGCTGCACCGGTAATTATCGAAGATAATTGCTTTATAGGTTCGCGATGTATTATTGTCGAAGGAGTTAAAATAGAAGAACAAGCAGTGCTTGGAGCAAATGTTGTAATTACAAAATCGACAAAAATAATAGACGTAACAAAAGATAAACCTATTGAATATAAAGGAATTGTGCCGGCTCACTCGGTTGTTATTCCGGGTATGTATACAAAAAAATTCCCTGCCGGCGAATATCAAGTGCCAACAGCCTTAATAATTGGAAAACGAAAAGAATCAACAAATTTAAAAACATCATTAAACGACGCTTTACGCGAGTATAACGTTTCAATATAACAACACAAATGGACAAATACACTTTAAAAAAAGAAATATCAAAAAAAATATACGAACAAAAAAAACAAAATAAAAAAATAGGTTTTGTTCCTACAATGGGAGCCTTGCACAATGGACATTTATCATTAATAAAAAAATGCAAAGCCGAAAACGATATTTGCGTAGTAAGCATATTTGTTAATCCTACACAATTTAACGACAAAAACGACTTAGAAAAATACCCTCGAACATTAAATGCAGATTTAGAAAAAATACAAAATTTTTGTGATTTTGTTTTTGTTCCCGACGAAAACGAAATATACGACACCCCCGATAATCGTGTTTTTGATTTTGGCAACTTAGATAAAGTAATGGAAGGTAAACACCGTGCAGGACATTTTAAAGGAGTTGCACAAGTAGTATCGCTATTGTTTGATATCATAACTCCCGACAAAGCGTATTTCGGAAAAAAAGATTTTCAACAATTAGCAATTATAAAAAAACTTGTAAAAGATTATAACTATAATATAGACATTATACCTTGCGATATAATTCGCGAAGAATCGGGGTTAGCTATGAGCTCGCGAAACGAACGGTTAAATCCCGAATTGAGAAAAAACGCATCGGAAATATATAAAACTTTAAAAAAATCGCTTGATTATATCAACATTAAAGACCCCGAACAATTAACAAAATATGTAATAAACACTATTAACAAAAATTCTGATATAACCGTTGAATATTACGATATTGTCGACGATAACACGCTAAAACCAATTAAAAAATGGGACGAAAGCAAAAATATTACAGGCTGTATTGCTGCATATACAGGAGGAGTTAGATTAATAGATAATATTAAATATAAATAATTTAACGTTTGAAAAACAATTATTTGCATAAAAATTAAATAATATTTATAAATTTGCATTTTGATAAAAAATTAACAATGAATATAGAGGTTGTAAAATCAAAAATTCATAAGGTAAAAGTTACCGAAGCAAATCTCCAATATGTAGGAAGCATTACTATTGACGAAGATTTATTAGATGCCGCAAATATAATCGAAAACGAAAAAGTTCAAGTTGTAAACATTAACAACGGAGAACGTATAGAAACATATGTAATTAAAGGAGAACGCGGGTCTGGAGTTATTTGTTTAAATGGTCCTGCAGCACGAAAAGCAGCAGTTGGCGATGTTGTAATAATTATATCATACGCTTGTTTAGATTTTGAGGAAGCAAAAAAATTTAAACCTAATTTGGTTTTTCCCGATACCGAAACAAATCAATTAGTTTAATTAAATTTTGAAAATTAAAATAACAAATATTTTAAAATACCTGTTGTTCTTATCAATAGGTGTTTTTTTATTTTGGTATGTTTATCGCGACCAAAAAATAGACGATATACTAAAAAAAGTAAAAGAAGTAAACTTTAATTGGATATGGATATCGTTAATTGCCGGAATTTTAAGTCATATTAGCAGAGCTTTGCGCTGGCGTATGATGGCAAAATCAATGAATTACAATCCAAGCTTTGCAAACTCATTTTTTTCGGTAATGGCAACTTATATTATTAATTTGGCGGTTCCGCGTCTTGGCGAGATTGCCCGTCCGTCGATAATTAAAAAATACGAAAAAATACCATTTGCCGAAACTCTGGGAACAATAATATTAGAACGTATTATAGATATAATTATTCTACTTTTATTAACACTTTTTGTAACCATTGTCGAATTTAAAACCGTAGTAAAATTTTTCGAAAATAATCCCGATATATCAAATAAATTTCAAAACTTTAATTATCAAAAAGCAAGTGTAATTTTTGGAATTATAGCAATAATTAGCATTGTTGTTATAATTTATTTACGAAAAAAATTTAAACACACAAAAATTTATAAAAAATTTAAAGAGTTAATGCTTAGCTTTTATGCCGGATTAAAAAGTTTTAAAAAAATAAAACAAAAGTTTTGGTTTATTTTTCATAGTATATTTATTTGGTTAATGTATATTTTTATGATATACATTAGTTTCTATGCTTTTGACTACACAAAAAATATTACATTTATACAAGGTCTTACAATTTTTGTTGCCGGAAGCTACGGAATGGTGGCTCCCGTGCAAGGAGGCATAGGAGCTTGGCATTTTATGATAATATCAACCTTAATAATTTTTGGCTTGGATTTTTCCGATGCTCAAATCTTTGCATTGGTTGTGCATAGTATGCAAACACTACTAATTATTGTGCTTGGAGCAATATCGTTAATAGCTTTGCCAATTGTAAACCGTAAAAACAATAACTAAATATTAAAAACCTCAAAAGAAAAAACAGATGAAACGCTTAATAATAACAATATCTTTTATATACATATATACAAACACATTCTCACAAAATTTTAATAATTATACCGATAATGGCTTTCGCAAAACATTTAGAATAATGTTTTATAATGCCGAAAATTTTTTTGATACAAAACACGACTCGTCAAAAAACGATTACCAATTTTTGCCCGATGGCGACAAACATTGGACATTGCCGCGATATCAAGAAAAATTAACGCATATATCAAGAGTAATAACAGCAATAGGAGGCTGGCAACCTCCCGAAATTATAGGTTTGTGCGAGGTCGAAAACCGGAACTGTGTTAACGATTTGGTTGAACACTCCGATTTAAAAAAATTAAATTATAAAATTATACATAAAGAATCGCCTGATAAACGTGGTATCGATGTTGTTTTTCTTTATCAAGACAAAAAATTTACACCTGTTTATCACGAATTTATAAGAATTGATTTTCCTAACAACTCGCGAAAAACCCGAGATATCATTTATGTTAAAGGATACACCGACAAACACGATACGCTAAATATATTTGTTAACCATTGGCCATCTCGCTGGGGCGGACAATTAGCATCGGAGCCAAAACGTATATATGTAGCATCGGTTTTGCGAAAAAAAGTTGATTCGCTTATTGCCGTAGAAAAAAATCCTAATATTATAATAATGGGCGATTTAAACGATATGCCTTTTAATATTAGCGTTACCAAAGTTTTAAAAGCAAATTCGGATATAGATAAAACAACTATCTATGCCGATAGTTTATATAATCTTGCCGGATATTTTGGTAAAAAAATAGAATATGGTTCGCATAAATATCACGGAGAATGGGGCATTCTCGATCAAATAATTGTTACAGGTAATTTAATGTTAAAGACCGATAAAATTTATACAACAAAAAATGATTATCATATTTTTAATGCCGATTTTTTAACCGAAAAAGACGAGAAATATTTTGGTCTTCAACCATACAGAACATATATAGGTTTTAAGTATCACGGTGGATACAGCGATCATTTTCCGGTTTTTATCGACTTATACGAAACCCGTTAAGGTATTATAAATTTATATGTCATTTCAAAAGTAAATACTCTTTTGAGAAATTAAGATTTTAAAATTAAGTAATATTTATAATTTAGACTTAATTTTTTACTTTTAAAGTTATTTTTGGCTATTTCTTCGTTAAAAAAAGATACTTTCCTTAAATTTTGAACATAGTCATACTTTCAAAAGGTTTAGAACTAAAAAAAAGCAGAGTTATGCTACTTGTTATTGTTTTTTTGTTATACTCCAACCAATCTCCAATGCGTTGGCTGTGTAAAAAAAATTTGCAATTGTTTAATTTTTTTTGAATTAATAAATAACTAAACTTTACAGTAATTATTTAATTATTAAAACAGGTGTTTCTACCACATTACTTTTATTTAATGCTCTGTCGTAAATAAAAACATTGTATTTAAATGTATCGTTAATATCGTAATAATTATAATTAATACTAACACTAATAGTACCTTTTAGGGTTTTATTTTGTCCTTTTGGTGTAAGATCTTGTATTCTGTATCGTAACGGGACTTGTAAGTTTTGCAAAACCAAAGTATCGTTTTGCATTTTATAAACATCAATATAAAGATTATAAAAATAAATACTCGATGTATCAAAAGGCGGTAAAGTATCTGACGGACTTAAGCCTATATCGCCGTCACCATCGACAAATGATACTGTTAAAACTCCTTGTTTTATTTTGTTATCAAGCAAATCGGTTGTATCTTTAAGCTCAAAACTTTTATATTCTAACGCTGGTATTTTAGAATAAATTACGGGTTTTTTACACGAAAAAACTGTAACAATAATTAATATAAATAAAAAAAAATGTCGCATAAAATTAATTATACGACAAATTTAATAAAATTATTTAATATTTAATTAACTGTAGTGGTTGTATCTTTAACAGCTTGGTTTATCATATCTGTTAATGATTTTACTCGTTTTGTAAAAGTTAATTTACATCTCGAGAAAGAATCGGTGCTTATTCCATCATATAGAACCAAATCGCCATATTTATCTTTTGTGTTGTAAACAGGAGTAACGTTGTCGTTAAAATCCCAAATCATTTGGTCAGGATTATCATCTGATATCGTAACACCAACATCTCTAAATTTATGATAAACAATTATATCCATTGCATCTGCTGCTATCTCGGGAGGAGTTACATTTAACAAATCAAAAATATCGTTTAAGGTTTGCATTGTTGGGAATCGTAATTTTATTTCTATTGTAAAATTATCAACAACTTTATTTTTGTCAATAAACCATTCGCCTTCGGTTAACGATAAATCTGCATATGAAAATACTTCGTCTAATCTTGATGTTACGTTAATAAACCTACTATCACCGTAAACAATATACATAAATAATGGTCCTGCTGTAGAGTTTACTGAATTTTTATCGTCTAATTGTATGTATGTAGGAAAAACTGATGTTACTCTATCTAAAATATTAGTGTCTTGTTGTGTTGCTGCTGTAAGTTCCCAAACTCCTTCCATTAACTCGTTTGTTGGTGTTGGCTGCGATTCGGGCTCGCAAGATGGTAGTATAAATATTGTTATTATACCTAATAATAATATTAAATTAAGTTTTTTCATAATATTAATTTTTTAATTTAAAATAAAAGTTTAAGGGTTTATCAAATTTAATACCAAACAATTATTGTTTTATCAATCTTTTTGACACAACCTTATTATTTGTAGTAACATTGTATATATAAACACCTTTTTTTAGATTTTCTCCCGTAAAATTAAAATAATATTTTCCATAAACAGCATTAATTTTTTCGGTATATACTTTATTTCCTACAACATCAAAAATATCTAAACTAACTGTTGAATTTAATTTTGTATAGAATCCTATTTTTGTATTAAAGCTAAATGGATTTGGGTATGTTTCAAAAACCTCGAAATTTTTTAAATTATTATATTCTATACCCGCTGACTCTGCCACATAAATATATAATGATGTAGAGTCTATTTGTTGTGGCATTGCTGTTGGTGTTCCTAAAACCTCGACATAAGGGGTTACATAAATTTTTAGACGAAATGTATCAGAAACAGTTGGAGTTCCCGATATTAAAACACAGTAACTTGTTCCAGGATACATTTCGGTTGCATTAGCCGTATATGTTAATCCGTTAGGAACATTATCAACATTATCTAATGTTATATGATGAATTGTAACAGTATTACCATTAATATCTGCTGTTGCAGGAGGAATAATTGTTACCGTTTGATTGTATTGTATTCCAACTGTTCCGTCGGGTAAAGTATCGGGACAAATTTCTCCGGGGTCGCCAACATCGGTACAACTTGCATCGGGTGTACATTGTGCATAACTTGTATTAGATTTTAGCATTATTAAGCTAAAAATAGTAAATAAGAATAGTAAAAATTTTTTCATAATTAATTTAATTTATTATTAATTTTTTTGTAAATATATTATATTTACTTGAGAATTTTATAAAATAAACTCCTTTTTTTGCTTTTTCGAGATTAATAACCTTATTAATATTAAGATTATTTTCGTCTATATTTATTTCTTTAACAACCTGCGACAAAGTATTTGTAATAATTATTTTGTTTATTTTTTGCGTGTTAAAAAATTCTATATTTATATTACCATGCGATGGATTAGGATAAATATTAACATCAAAATCCAAATAGTTATCTGATATATTGTAACTTGTAATATAAACCGTATCGGAGCTTGACGTGCAACCATATTGGTTTGTGGCAACAACAAAATAATATCCCGATTCGGTAACTATATATTGATTAGATGTTGCATTTTGTATAGGCACACCAACGGTATCGTTATAAAAATACCATTGCAAAGGGTCTGTTGAGTTAGAAGTTAGTGTATCGTAATTTATCCAAAACGTAGGTTTAAACGGACTATCTATAATTGTTATTGTGTC
>JALSQC010000133.1 GCA_026985625.1 Bacteroidales bacterium
TTTGAGTGGATTGAGGATTTTCAAGACCCCGGATTTACATTAAACAAAACATCAAACAGCGATACAACATTAAATAGAGTTATAGATGAAACAAACGGAGCTAATCGCTTAGGCGAGATAGTTCTGGAAAATACTCACCCACAGTTTGAGTATATATCAAAAAACACTTTTACTTTGCAAGCCGGACAAACATATTTGGAGTTAGACTATAAAAATAATCAAGTTTTTACTATAGGTCTAATAATAAATAATACATCAAGTCAAGAAAATATAAGTTTAATAATGATTAATCCTAAAAATTATTTAAATAAAATATATATTGATTTATCGTATGTTTTATCGCAAAATTTGGGAGCAATTGACTATGGTATATTTTTTAGAGCAGTAAAACAAGACGATGTGGATACGGCAAAAATTTATATCGATAATATTAAATTAGTTCACTTTTAGGTAAATGAATAAAAAAATACAAACATTAAAATATTTAATATCAGATTTATTTAGCTCGGCAATATCGTGGACTTTATTTTATATTTTCAGAAAAGTCTATATCGAAACAGCAAAATATGGGATAAAAGTTCCTGTTGAATTTACAAAAAATTATTTTTATGCCGTTATTTTTATACCTTTGTTTTGGGCTTTTATTTATTATTTAAGCGGATATTATAAAAATCCGTATAAAAAATCGCGATTACAAGAGTTAGGTTTAACATTTGTTTTAACATTAACCGGTTCAATAATACTTTTTTTTGTTTTAATTCTCGACGACCAAATATCTACATATAAAAACTATTATTTATCGTTTCTTATATTATTTATTTTACAATTTATATTAATATACATTCCTCGATTAATTTTAACAACAAATACAAATCATCGAATACAAAATCGTAAAATAGGCTTTAATACAATAATAATAGGAAGCAACAAAAAAGCAAAAAAACTATATCGTAAATTAGAAAATCAAAAAAAATCGGCAGGATATAAATTTATAGGATTTTTAAATGTTGCCGATAAAGATAATTTTAAATTAGAACATTATTTGCCAAGATTAGGTTCGTTACAAGATTTAAAAAAAGTAATTAGCGATAATAAAATAGAGGAGATAATACTTGCAATAGAGTCTCACGAACACAAACAGATACAAAAAATTTTAGAGCAATTAGGCAGTTATAATGTTTCGGTAAAAGTAATACCCGATATGTATGATGTTTTACTTGGAAAAGTAAAAATGTCATCGCTTTTTGGTGAACCCTTAATTCAAATATCACACGAATTAATGCCACCGTGGCAGGCTCATACAAAACGCTTTATTGATGTTGGACTATCAATTATTGCAATAATTTTATTTTTACCATTATATATTTTTTTAATGATAGGAGTAAAATTATCGTCTAAAGGACCGGTGTTCTATTCGCATCAACGTATTGGACGTTATGGAAAACCGTTTAATATATATAAATTTAGGTCGATGTATGTAGATTCCGAAAAACACGGACCGGCATTATCAAGTAAAAACGATAGTAGAATAACAAAATTTGGTAAATTTATGCGTAAATCACGTTTAGACGAGTTGCCTCAGTTTTTTAATGTTATAATTGGCGATATGTCATTGGTAGGTCCTCGCCCCGAACGTCAGTATTTTATAGACCAAATTTATAAAAAAGCACCTTATGTTTTACATTTGCAAAAAGTGCGTCCTGGAATTACATCGTGGGGACAAGTAAAGTTCGGCTATGCCGAAAATGTTGAAGAAATGATAGAACGTTTAAAATACGATATTGTTTATATCGAGAATATGTCGCTTTACGTAGATTTAAAAATAATGATTTATACAATTAAAATTATTCTGCAAATACAAGGTAAATAAATTCTTAATTCTTAATCTTTAATCTTTAATTCTTAATTCTTAATTCTTAATTCTTAATTCTTAATTCTTAATCTTTAATTAAACCCTCTTTCTTTTTTAATTTTTTCGTATGCCTCGTTTAGTTTTTGAAATTTTACTTTTGCAGCTTCTTGCATATCTTTGCCAAGATAAGCAACTTTGTCGGGGTGATATTTTATAGCAAGTTTTTTGTATTGTTTTTTTATTTCGTCTATTGTTGCATTTTTGTTTATTTCGAGAATTTTATATGCCGAGTCGGTATCGTCAATAAACATAAATTTTATGGAGTTTATATCTTTTTTTGACAGCCCCATTTCTATGCCTATTGTTTCTAACAGATTAATTTCTGTTTTGTCGATAAAACCGTCGGATTGTGCTATTGCATACAAAAAGTGATATAATTGTAATTTCGACGAATTATCGAGATGTGTTCGTATTTGGCGACATACATCAATAACAGGAATATCTTTTTGTAATATGTCTTTAAGCATTAACAGAGCGTCTTTTGTTTGCTCTTTACCGAATAGTTTAATAAAATTTTGTTTTACAAAATTTAGTTCCGACTTTAAAATTTTACCGTCGGCTTTCATTACGGCAGCAACCAAAACAATTAAACTAACGTTAAAATCGCCGCGAGTAGTATTACTTTTGCCTATATTTTGTGGCGAATCTAATAAACTTGCGGCAACAAAACCTATTAACCCGCCTATTGGTCCAAACAAAGCCCAGCCGAGACCTCCGGCTAACCATCTTCCTAATCCCATAATTAATGTTTTTTTAAGGTTTTATAAATAAAATTTATTTGTTTGTCTAAATTATTAATTTTATCGTTATAAATAACAAAATCTGATTTTTTTATTTTCTCTATATCGCTAATTTGAGTATTTATTTTTTTTATAATATCTTGTTCATTTAATTTATCTCTTTCTTTTATTCGTTTTATTCTTAAATCTATAGGCGAGATTACTGTTATTATTTTATCTAAATTTTTGTAAGAACCACTCTCGAAAAGTATTGCAGCTTCTTTTAAAATAAATTTTTCCGATTTGTATTTATTACACCATTCGTTAAAATCGTTGTTAACAACAGGGTGTATAATCGAGTTTATAATATTTAGTTTTTTACTGTTGTTAAATATTATTTGTGCAAGTTTAACTTTATCTATTTTGTTGTTTATATAAATATTGTTTCCAAAATTTGATATTAACTTCGATTTTATATATTTATTGTTATTTGTAAGAAATTTTGCTCTTTCGTCGGCGTAATAAATTTTTACACCTAATTTCTCGAATTTTTTACAAATGTATGTTTTTCCACTACCAATTCCTCCTGTTATACCTACTTTAATCATTTTTATAAATAATGTATTTTACTTGTTGTGGCGATAATTCTATATTTTTTATAAAACTTGGATATTTTACAAGTTTAATACTCGAAAATTTTTTAGATTCAGATGTTTTTGAGTAATCAAAAATAATTTTAAAATCTTTAGCCTTAATTTTTTTAAAATCGTTTAACGATACATTATACGAAACTGTTACTGTCGATGGTATAAGCATTATTGAACTTGTATCGGGAATGTTAATTATTTTAACTGGGATTTTAATTTTTGCTTGTGTAAATTTTTCTACAATAAGTTTTATATCTACACGGTTTTTATCAAAATTTACATTATTAATTTTTGATAGTTTAATGTTTCGTTTTATCGATTTGTCAATTATGCCTATATCAAGTTTCTCGGTTTTAATGTTTTTTAAAGTATCTAAAATTATTTTTGCACCGGTAACATTTATCGAGTCGGGATTTAGCATTATCTGTTTTAGTAAAAATTGTTGTTTTAATTTAAAATGTATGTTTGGAACAATTTTAACTTTTTTGTTAATGGTTTTTGTATATTCTGCAAAAATAGTGTCAGGATTAATGTTGTAAATTAATATATTATTGTTTTCTAATTTTTTATTAATTATACTTTTTGTTGCATTGGTTGCAAAATATAATTTGTTTTTATTTTTTAGATATTTAAAATTTTTATCTATATTAATTATAATAGGAATTGTGTTAAACGATAAATTGTTTTTTAATATTGTATAGCCATCGGTTTTTACTGTTAAGTTTAATGATTTTGGAAATTTACTTATTAAAATTAATTTTTTATTATTATTAATAAATTTAACAGGGTAAGATATTTCGGCTATATAATCTTTATTTAGAGCATTAATAAACCATAAAAATGTAGCTATAATAATAAAGAACAAAAGAGTAAGATATTCTTTATTAATCTTATTCTTTTCTGTAATAATAAATGTTACTAATTTGTTCTTTGTTTTATTCTGCCTCAATATTTTTATTTTTTTTAAAGATATTAAAAATATGTATAAAAAAAAGAAGTGTTAAAATTAATTAACACTTCTTAGACTAAAAAATAATATTATTATTTTTTAGTCTCTAAGTCCGATGAGTCTTTAACAACCGAGTTTTTATCGACTTTAATTCTAACATTGTTATCAATCTCAATAATTAGAGCATTTTCTTTTACGTCTGTAATTTTGCCGTATATTCCTCCTGTGGTTATAACTTTATCACCTTTTGTTAAACTTTCTCTAAATTTTCGTAATTCTTTTTGTCGTTTTACTTGGGGTCTTATCATAAAAAAGTAAAATACTACAATAATAAGAATTAATGGTAAAAACGACATTAAAGGGTTTCCTTGGCTACCGTCTTTTGGCTGAGCCATAAGTAAAATAAATAATAATTGATTCATAGTTTATAATTTTAGTTAATTTTGATTTTTTTCGGGGTTAACAACCTCGGCGGTAAAAGATAATTCAATTTCGCTTGGTTGTGAGTTTGCCATAATTGTAACGGTTTTATGTTGCATTCCGTTACGTCCGGAGCTATCGAAAATAACTTCTATCTCGCCATCTTCTCCCGGAGCAATAGGTTTTTTTGTATATTTTGGTATTGTGCAACCGCAGCTTGCGTGAGCCGAACTTATTATTAAATTGCTTCCGCCAACATTTTTAAATTTATAAGTGTAAGAAACTTTTTCGCCTTGAATAATAATTCCAAAATCGTGGTCGGTATTTTTAAATTTAAAAACAGGCAACGAACTTGTGTCGTCATTATCCTTGGTTATAGGATTGTTAACGATATCGGTGCTGATTTTATCGGAATTATTATTTGAATTATTACAAGAGAATAAAATCGTAGAAAATAATAACAATATAAATAACTTTTCCATACTTTTGTTTATTTAGATTTCTTTATGCAAAGATTAATTTTTTTTTATATAAAACTATAAGATTTATATATTTTTAAGAAAATTTAATTTTATTCGCCAATTAATCCACTGCCTTTTTTTATTATAATTTTTTCTTTTTTTAGATTAATAAATGTTTTATCAAGTATTCCGTTAATAAATACACTGCTTTTTTTTGAGCTAAATAATTTAGCAAGTTCTATATATTCGTTTAAACTTACTTTTGTAGGAATTTCAGGCATTTCAATAGCTTCTGTTATAGCCATTTCCATTAACAACATATCAACAAAAGCAATTCTGTCTAATTCCCAATTTTTAGTATTTGCATCTATTATTTTTTTATTTTTATCGTGGTTTGCAATTGTTTTAATAAAAAGTTTATCAACAAAATTTTTATCGTCAATATTTTTAAATTTATCCATTAATATAAATTCTGTATTATTTTCGGTATCTTTTTTTATAGATTTAATTAGCATATTTAAAACATACTCCACATCGTCACCCCAGTAAATACTCATTTCGTCTAAAATATCATAAAAATATTTCGATGTTGTAAACTCATTTTCTATAATTTTTTTAATAAAAAGTTTATCGTTATTATAATCGTTTACAGATTTTGTCATATAGGCATTATAATAATCCGATTTAACTATACTATTATATATTTTCTTTGTTAACTCGGGATAATTTGCCCACGAAAATTTATTATTGTTTTTATAAGAAATAATATCCTTTGTTTCTCGTATTTTTTTTATAAGTCTATTGTTAACAAGACGTAAATTAGGGTTTAAATCTTCCTTACTCGGTAAATTTTTATTTTTTCGTATTTCTATAATTTTTTCGGCATAATCAAAAACATCAATTATCAATAATAAAATGTTAAAATAAAGTTCGTATGTTTTATTTATACAAAAATGTAATTCTTTCCTGGAGTTATTTAATGAGTTGTTACCTGATTTAAAATAAGCATATAGTATCTGAAAAGCTTTTATTCTTAGTATTCGTCTATTTATCATAAATTTATTTTATAAAATTTTTTATGATGCAAAAATAAATATTATATTTAATTATACACTAAATTTAAAAATTAAAGATTAATAATTAGGTTAAAATTAAGAATTAAACTTTTTATGTATATTTGCAAAAAATATTAAATATGGCTTACAATTTATTAAAAGGGAAAAAAGGAATTATTTTTGGAGCCTTAAATCCAAAATCCATAGCATGGCAAGTTGCCGAAAAAGCACATGAAGAGGGAGCAGAGTTTATCCTTACAAATACACCTGTAGCTTTGCGATTTGGAGAATTAGACGAATTAGCAAAAAAAACAAACTCAAAAGTTATTCCTGCAGATGCAACAAATCTTAAAGATTTAGAAAAAGTTTTTACCGAGGCAATGAACGAATTTGGTGGTAAAATAGATTTTATACTACATTCTATAGCAATGTCGTTAAATGTTCGCAAAGGCTTAAAATATGACGAGCTTAACTACGATTATTTTCAAAAAACAATTGATATCTCGGCATTATCTTTTCACAAAGTATTACAAACAGCACGTAAATTAGATGCAATAAACGAATGGGGTTCTGTAGTAGCATTATCGTATGTTGCGGCCCAAAGAACATTATTCCGTTACAACGATATGGCCGATGCAAAAGCTGTTTTAGAATCTATAGCCCGTAGTTTCGGTTATATTTACGGACGCGATAAAAAAATAAGAGTAAATACCGTATCACAGTCGCCAACACCAACAACAGCAGGTAGCGGAGTAAAAGGTTTCGACGGTTTAATGGATTTTACCGAAAGAATGTCGCCTTTAGGAAATGCAACAGCCGAAGAATGTGCAAACTATTGCATTACACTATTTTCTGATCTAACAAAAAAAGTAACAATGCAAAATCTATATCACGATGGCGGATTCTCTAATATGGGAATGAGTTTTAGAGCCATGCAAATGTATAATAAAAGTCTCGAAAGCTCAAACCTTGGAATAAAAATAGATAACGACGAAGATTAAAACTAAGACAATGACAACCCCCGATAATATTCATCCTGTATTTGATAAAATAATAGACCGAAAAACAAAACAAGATTTTTTAAATCAAAAATCAAAAGTTTTATGGTTTACCGGCTTGTCGGGGTCGGGAAAATCAACAATTGCAATAGGAGTCGAAAAAATGCTATTCGACAAAAGTTTTCTTACCCAGATTATTGACGGCGATAACATACGAACCGGAATCAATAACAATTTAGGATTTTCTATTGACGATAGATACGAAAACATTCGCCGAGTTGCCGAAATATCAAAACTATTTTTAAATTGCGGAATAATAACAATTAATAGCTTTGTTAGTCCAACAATTAAAATCAGAAACATAGCAAAAAATATTATAGGCGATAACGACTTTATCGAGATATACGTAAAAGCATCATTAGAAGAGTGCGAACGTCGAGACGTTAAAGGATTATATAAAAAGGCAAGAAACGGCGAATTAAAAAATTTTACCGGAATACATCAAAAATTCGAAGAGCCAAAAAAACCATTTTTAGTTATAGATACCGAAAAACTATCAAAACAAGAAGCAATAAATATTGTATTTAAAAAAATTTTACCATTAATAACAAACAATAAAAATGAATAAATTTAATATAACACACTTACGAGAGTTAGAAGCAGAATCGATTTTTGTTATTAGAGAAGTAGCTGCTCAGTTCGAAAACCCCGTAATGCTATTCTCGGGAGGAAAAGATTCAATAGTAATGTTCTACTTGGCACGCAAAGCATTTTGGCCTGCAAAAGTGCCATTCCCTTTAATGCACATCGATACAGGACATAATTTTCAAGAAACATTAGATTTTAGAGATAATCTAATGCAAGAAACAGGAACAAATTTAATAGTAAAATATGTTCAAGACTCAATAGACCAAGGCAAAGTAGCAGAAGAAACAGGACCAAATGCAAGTCGAAACAAAGCACAAACAGTAACATTATTAGACGGACTCGAAGAGGGAAAATTCGATTGTGCAATGGGAGGAGGACGTAGAGACGAAGAAAAAGCCCGTGCAAAAGAACGATTTTTCTCGCATCGAGACGAATTTGGACAATGGGATCCAAAGAATCAACGTCCCGAACTTTGGAATATTTTTAACGGAAGAAAAAATATAGGCGAACATTTTAGAGTATTCCCAATAAGTAACTGGACAGAAATGGACATTTGGCAATACATATTATTAGAAAACATACCACTTCCTAGCTTATATTTTACACACGAACGATATGTTGTAGAACGCGATGGAACATTATTGGCAAAATCGCCATACATAAAACTAAAAGACGGCGAAAAATGGCAAAAACAAATTGTGCGTTTCAGAACAATTGGAGATATGACATGCACCGGAGCCGTAAACTCAAAAGCAAATACATTAGAAGATATAATAAACGAAGTAGCATCAACAAGAATTACAGAACGAGGCGGAAGAGCCGACGATAAACGTTCCGAAGCAGCAATGGAAGACCGTAAAAAAGAAGGATATTTTTAAATAATAATCATTATAAAAACTTAATTTTTAATATAATGTCAGAAGAAAAATTTTCAACAAAAGGATATTTAGATATGGAACTTTTACGTTTTACTACGGCAGGTAGTGTCGACGACGGTAAAAGTACATTAATAGGTAGATTATTATACGATAGCAAAGCAATTTTCGAAGATCAACTCGAGGCAATCGAAGCAACAAGTAAAAAAGCAGGAAAAGACCAAGTAGATTTAGCACTGTTAACCGACGGATTAAGAGCCGAACGAGAACAAGGAATAACAATAGACGTTGCATACAGATACTTTGCAACACCAAAACGAAAATTTATAATAGCCGATACCCCCGGACACGTGCAATACACAAGAAATATGGTTACGGGAGCATCAACTGCAAACCTTGCAATTATACTTGTAGATGCCAGACACGGAGTAATAGAACAAACAATACGACATGCATTTATAGCATCGCTGTTACAAATTCCACACATTGTAATTTGTGTTAATAAAATGGACCTTGTCGATTATAGCGAGGAAGTATTTGAAAACATAAAAAAACAATTTATGAACTTCTCGGCAAAATTAGACCTGCCCGATGTCCGTTTTGTGCCAATATCAGCATTAAAAGGCGATAATGTAGTAAACGAATCAAAAAATATGAGCTGGTATCAAGGAACAACACTCATGTATATACTCGAAAATATATATATAAGCTCAGATGTTAACTTAATCGATACACGATTTCCGGTTCAATATGTAATACGTCCTCAAAATAAAGAATTTCCCGATTTTAGAGGATTTGCAGGAAGATTAGCATCAGGAACATTAAAAGTTGGTGACGAAATAAAAGTGCTACCATCAGGATTTACATCTACAATAAAATCAATACATCTGTTTAAAGAAGAACTAACAAAAGCTTATGCCCCACAATCAATAACAATTACACTAAACGACGAAATTGATATTAGCAGGGGAGATATGATTGTTAGAACAAACAATACACCAAAAATCAGTCAAGATATAGATATAATGATATGCTGGTTAGGAAACGAACCAATGCAATTAAACGGCAAATATGCTCTTAAACATACATCAAACGATGTTAGATGCCTAATAAAAGAAATAGTATATAAGGTAGATATTAATACACTCGAAAGAACAAATGATAAATCATTTAAAATGAACGATATAGGCAGAATAAAAATAAGAACAACAAAACCGTTATTCTTCGACTCATATCGCAAAAACAGAATAACAGGAAGCGTAATATTAATAGACGAAGCTACTAACAATACAGTTTGTGCAGGAATGATAATATAGTTAAATTATTAAATATAAAAACTTATATTTATTTGTTAAAAAATAGTTAATAATAAAAACAAAATAGATTTACATAAAATATATTTTTTCTAATTTTGCAATAAAAAAACACAATGCAACAAAATAATCATCACGAATCGCCAATAAAATTTTTCTCAGGAAAAGCATCTCGCTATTTAGCCGAAAAAATTACAAAAGCTTACGGAGCCGAGTTGGGAAAATCAACATTAACAAAATTTAGCGATGGCGAATTTCAACCCTCATTTGACGAAACAGTAAGAGGAACAACAGTATTTATAATACAATCTACATTTCAACCAACCGAAAATTTAATGGAACTGTTGTTGATGATTGATGCAGCAAAACGAGCATCAGCATATAAAGTTGTTGCAGTTATACCTTATTTTGGATTTGCACGTCAAGACAGAAAAGATAAACCAAGAGTCGCAATAGGAGCAAAACTTATTGCCGATTTGCTACACGCAAGTGGAGTTAGCAGAGTTATGACAATGGATTTACATGCCGACCAAATTCAAGGATTTTTTAATGTTCCTGTTGACCATATATACGCATCATCTATTTTTGTTCCATACATAAAAAATATGAACATTGACAATTTAGTAATAGCATCGCCCGATATGGGAGGAACAAAACGAGCCAATGCATATTCAAAATTCTTAAAAACACCAATGGTAATTTGTCATAAATCGCGCGAAAAAGCAAATGTAATAGGTGAGATGACAGTTATAGGAAACGTTAAAGATAAAAACGTAATTATTCTCGACGATATGGTTGATACTGCAGGAACAGTTACAAAAGCAGCAGATATGATGATAGACAAAGGAGCAAAAAGCGTTAGAGTAATAGCAACACACCCGGTATTATCAGGACCTGCATACGAACGAATCGAAAAATCATCAATAACAGAACTAATAGTTAGCGACTCTATACCCGTAAATCCCGATTGCAAAAAAATAACAGTAATTTCGGTAGCAGATATATTTGCACAAACAATAAAAAAAGTATATAATTACGAAAGTATAAGTTCAACCTTTATAGTTTAAAAAAAAATAATTATATTTGCAAACTTTTTTAGAATATTAACGTGTGATGAGAAACTAAGAAAATCTTGGTTTTAAGTAGCACATAAAAATAAATAACAATGAGAGTTTTTGAAATTAACGGAACAATTAGAGAAAAAGTCGGTAAAACCGAAACAAAAAAATTAAGAAAACAAGACTTAGTTCCTTGCGAAATTTACGGAGGTAACGAAAATGTTCATTTCTATGCCCACGAAAACGATTTTCGTAAATTAATTTATACACACGAATTATTTACGGTAAAAATTAATTTAGCAGACAAATCATACGAAGGAGTGATGAAAGATATACAATTTCACCCTGTTACCGACAAGATATTACATATAGACTTTCTCCAAATTTTTGACGATAAACCATTTAAATATAAAATTCCTATCGAGTTAGACGGATTTGCAAAAGGAGTTCAAGCAGGAGGAAAATTATACAAAGAAATGCGTTACCTAAGAATAAAAGGACTTTTAAAAGATATGCCCGAAGTTCTTAAAGTAGATGTAACAAACCTCGAGATAGGAAAAACAATTAAAGTAAGAGACTTAAAAATTGATAAATTAGAAATATTAGAACCTGCATCTAATTTAGTGGCATCGGTTAAAGTAACAAGAGCAGCTAAATCGATAGAAGCAACAGAAGAAGTTGAAGGCGAAGAACAAACCGAAGAAAAAGTTGCAGAATAATATCAATTGTGAAATATCTCATAGTTGGATTAGGAAATATAGGTCAGGAATATAATAAAACCAGACATAACTTAGGATTTATGATATTGGACTCTTTAGCCAAAGAGTCCAATATCTCTTTTATAGACAAAAGATACGGAGCAATTGCCGAGTTTAAATACAAATCAAGAATATTTAAATTATTAAAACCATCGACATTTGTAAACCTAAGCGGAAATGCAGTTAGATACTGGATGCAAAAAGAAAAAATAAACAACAACAAAATTCTAATAATTGCCGACGATATATCATTGCCATTCGGAACAATAAGAATTAGACAAAAAGGTGGCGATGGAGGACATAACGGACTTAAATCAATAATAGATATAATAGGAAAAGACTTTGCCAGATTGCGGTTTGGCATAGGAAACAATTTTGGACAAGGACAACAAGTAAATTATGTGCTTGGAAAATTAACCGACAACGAAATAAAAATATTACAAACAAAATGCAAAACCCTGCACGAAGCAATTAAAAGCTTTGGGACAATAGGAATAGAACGCACAATGAATTATTTTAATAACAAATAATTTTAAAATGATTGAATTAAACGATAAAATAAACTTAGATATTTTCGAAAAAATTATTTTTGATGATAAAAAAATCGAAATATCAGAAAATGTAAAAAACAACGTAAAACAAAGCTTTGAGTTCTTAAAAACATTCTCTAAAAATAAAATAATATACGGAGTAAATACAGGCTTTGGGCCAATGGCACAATACAAAATCAGTAGCAAAGACCAAAAAAAATTACAACTAAATTTAATTCGTTCACACTCGGCAGGAACAGGTAACATAATCGACAAAAAATATATAAAAGCAGCAGTCTTAGCACGGTTAAATACATTATCGCAAGGATACTCCGGAATAAATTATCAAGCAATAGAAATGCTTAAACAATTTATTAATAACGATATTAATCCGGTTATTTACGAACATGGAGGAGTAGGTGCAAGTGGAGATTTAGTTCAATTATCACATTTAGCACTATCATTAATAGGCGAGGGCGAAGTAATATACAAAAACAAAATAAAAAAAACAAAAGATGTTCTTACCGAACTAAAAATAAAACCATTAAAAATACACATACGCGAAGGACTGTCACTTATTAACGGAACATCAGTAATGACAGGTATAGGCTTGGTTAACATTATCTATGCTAAGCGTTTAGTCGACTGGTCAATTATAGCATCTGCCATAATTAACGACATTGTAGGCTCATATAGCGACCCATTTTCTTACAACCTTAACAAAGTAAAACTACATAAAGGACAAAAAACAATAGCCGATAAATTAAATAACTTTTTAATCGATAGCAAACGAATAAAAGACAGAAACAAAGAACTATACAAAAAAGAAATTAATAAAAACTTTTTAAAAGAAAAAGTTCAAGAATATTATTCATTACGCTGTGTTCCGCAGATTATAGGACCAATTATCGAAACAATAGAAAATGCCGAAAAAATATTAATAAACGAAATTAACTCGGTAAACGACAATCCTATTATCGATGCCGAAAATAAAAATGTTTACCATGGAGGCAACTTCCACGGCGATTACGTATCCTTAGAGATGGATAAACTAAAAATAGCAATAACAAAATTATCAATGCTTGCCGAACGGCAAATAAACTAT
>JALSQC010000134.1 GCA_026985625.1 Bacteroidales bacterium
TTTTACATCATCGGACATAAACGATGCTCCTTTTATTCCTTTAAGAAATATAAAATATGTAATAGCCGTGATTGCTATTCCTCCCCATATTGCACCAAAATATTTAATACTTTTTTGGTATTTAAAGCTAAAAATTAGTCTCGAAATAAATTGTATAATAATTCCTACTGTAAATGCAATGACAACAGATACAAGTATTCCTGATATTATTGCTAAAGCTTTTGCTGTGTTTATGTATTCGCCAAGGCTATGTCCCGAATCGTTTAATATTTTGGCAACGGATACGGCAACAGCAGCTCCAAGTAGTTCAAAAACTATAGATACTGTTGTTGATGTCGGCATTCCAACGGTATTAAATGTATCTAATAAAATAATATCTGTTAGCATAACAGCTAAAAATATTATTATAATCTCCGAAAAGTAAAATAACTCGGGGTGAAAAATGCCTTTTCGTGCAACTTCCATCATACCGTCGGAGAATGTTGCTCCAAATAATATTCCTAATGCTGCTACCAACATTATTATTTTTATAGGTGCAACTTTTGCTCCAATAGCGGAGTTTAAAAAATTTACAGCATCGTTACTTACCCCAACAATTAAATCTGATATAGCAAGTAAAAATAATAATGCTATAATTATAGTGTAAATATGTTCCATAAAAATATTTTTTTACAATATTATTTTATTATGATATTATATTAAAATAATTAATGTTAATTTTATGTTAACTTTTTAGGGTAATATGGTTAATTTTGTTACAGATAAAAAATACATGATATATAAAAAAATCCGTTAAATTTAACGGATTTTTATAATATCTATAGTCAATAATTTTAAATTATATTTTAACTACCAAGTGTTGCAACCATAACTGCTTTAATTGTATGCAAGCGGTTTTCGGCTTCGTCAAATACTATTGATGCTTCGGACTCAAAAACTTCTTCGGTAACTTCCATTCCGTTTATTCCGAACTTTTTATAAATTTCTTCGCCTACTTTTGTTTCTCTATTATGAAATGCCGGTAAACAATGTAAAAATTTTGCTTTTGGATTTTTTGTTAACTCCATAACTTTTTTGTTTACTTGATATGGTTTTAGTAATTCTATACGTTCTTTCCATACTTCGTCGGGTTCTCCCATAGATACCCAAACGTCGGTATAAATAAAATCGCAATCTTTAACTCCATTTTCGACATTGTCGGTAACTGTAATTTTTGCCCCTGTTTGTTTTGCAATTTCTTTTGCTTTTGATATAAGTTCGTTGCTTGGTTGAACTGCTTTTGGAGCAACAGAACGAAAATCCATTCCCATTTTAGCAGCTCCTATCATAAGAGAGTTTCCCATATTGTTTCGTGCATCGCCAAGGTATGCAAATTTAACTTGATGCAATGGTTTATCGGAGTGTTCCTGCATTGTTAAAAAATCGGCAAGTATTTGGGTGGGGTGAAATTCGTTTGTTAATCCGTTCCAAACCGGCACTCCTGCGTATTTTCCAAGTTCTTCGACTATATCTTGTCCAAAGCCTCGATATTCTATTCCGTCATACATTCTTCCTAATACTCGTGCAGTATCTTTCATACTTTCTTTGTATCCTATTTGCGAACCTGATGGTCCTAAGTATGTAACATTACCTCCTTGGTCGTGGACTGCAGTTTCGAAAGCACAACGTGTTCTTGTTGACGATTTTTCGAATATTAATGCAATGTTTTTGTTTTTTAATTTTTGTTGTTCTGTTCCCGTGTATTTAGCTTTTTTAAGGTCGGCAGCTAAATCTAAAAGAAATTTTATTTCTTTGGATGAGAAATCAAGTAGTTTTAAAAAATTTCTATTTCTTAAATTAAAAGCCATAATTATTAATTTATTTATTGTTAGTAATTAAGTGTTATTTTTGTTCCGTATTTTTTATTGGCAAGTTTTGTAGCTTCGGTTATAATACTTTTTTCGCCTCCGTTTTCGATAAAATTAAGGGCTGCTTTTATTTTTGGTAACATATTTCCTTCGCCAAAAGCTTTTTGTTCCATATATTTTAGTGTATCTTTTTTGTCGATAAATTCTAATGCTTTTTGATTTGGTTTGTTAAAATTAAGATAAACGTATGGGACATCGGTAAGTATATAAAATTCTGATGCTCCTATTCTTGATGCTAATAATGACGATGCCGAGTCTTTATCGATAACTGCTTCTAAAGAATTAATATATCCGTTGTTATCGTAGTAAACGGGTATTCCTCCTCCTCCTGCTGCAATTACAATATTTCCTGCATTTGCAAGTTCTTTAATAATTTTTTCGTTAATTATTTCTATTGGTTTTGGCGATGGAACAACTCTTCGCCATGCATCGTCCATTTTAGGGCTTTCTTTAAATATCCAACCTTTTTTTTTGTTTAGTTCGTCGGCTTGTTTTTTTGTATATAGTTTTCCTACTCGTTTTGTGGGGTTGTTAAATGCGTTATCGTTTTTATCGACAACAACTTGCGATACTATTGTTATTATATTTCTGTCAATATTTTCTTCTTTAAGTATTTTTCTAAGTATTTTTTCTATCATATATCCAATTCCGCCTTGCGAGTCGGCAACGCAAATGTCTAAAGGCATTTGCGGGATTTTATATATTTCTTCGCCCGCATCGTTTCGCATTAAAATGTTTCCTACTTGTGGTCCGTTGCCGTGTCCAAGAACAATGTTATATCCTTGTTTTATAAGGAATAATATGTTTTTTAGTGTCTCGTAGGTATTTTGTTCTTGTTGTTGTATTGTTCCTTCTTGATTGCCTCGCAAAAGAGCATTACCTCCTAACGCAATTACAGCTAATTTATTCATATTATTTTTAGTGTTTTTTGTTTTGTGCAAATATAATTTTTTAATTTTATTTATGGTTATTGCTGCATATATTTTATTTTATATGTTATGCCTTTGGCTGTTCCATTAAGCGATTTAATATAAAAATAATTTTTGTATAAATCGCTTCCTGTAAAGGCGTTACCTGATATAGAACCGGTATGGTTTTCGGTAATGTCAATATATTTGAATTTACCTTTACCTTTTTTACCTTTAAGAAAAACTCTAACGGTTCCTTTTTTTACAGATAAAATAATATTTATGTATCCGCCTTTTGTGCTTTCGAACTCTTCTTTAATTTGACCTGTCATTGAACCTATTGACGCTTCGACTCCTGTATTTATATTAGATTTGTATTTTTTGTCGCCTGAATTACAGGAACCGCTATATCGTATATCATTGGTGTATTTAATTCCTTGAGATTTTTCTGCCGAATCTATTAAATTTTCTAAATTGTCTGCTATATCAGATATGGAATTTGCAGAGCCTAAGGTATTTTTTTTATTATTTATTTTTGTAGGAATATTATTGTTAATATCTGATTGTAGTTGTATTATACTGCTTGTATCAAATGATTCGGGAAAATTTTGTAATTTGTTGTTTGTTAAATCCAACAGATATAATTTTGAGTTAAT
>JALSQC010000135.1 GCA_026985625.1 Bacteroidales bacterium
AATCCCATACTATTAAAAAATAGCCGGGGAATCCCATAGTTTTAATTACTCCCAACTCAAAATCCAAACGTTTTTTTATTTCTTCGGGCAGTTCGTTTCCCCAACGTTTTACAGCTCCTTCGTAAGTTATTTTTTTTAAGTAATCGGCTTCTAATTTAACTCTTAAAACTTTTTCGTATCCTCCAAGTTTATCGAATCTTTCTTGATTAAATTCTTTAATTAAATCGTTCTCTGAGTATTTTGCTTTATAATCGTTTATTGTTGCAAATTCTTGCGGTATATCAAATTCCGGCATTACCGCATCTCTGTTTAAATCGTATATTTCTACTTTATCTGCTATTTCTTGGGTGTTTATTATTGCTTGTGGTATGTCTTTAAATATTTCTTTCATCTGGGCTTGTGTTTTAAACCACTCTTGCCCTGAGTATGTAAATTTTTTATTTTCTGACACATATGTATTTGTTCCTATACAAATTAATCGTTGTTGTGCGTCGAAATCTTCTTCGTTAACATAATGTACGTCATTTGTTGCTACTAATTTAATATTATTTCTTTTTGCTATTTCTATTATTCCTGCATTTACAAATACTTGGTCGTTATAATTTTGATTTTTTTCGGGGTCGGTTGATTTGTGTCGTTGTAATTCGAGATAATAATCGTCGCCAAAAATATTTTTATACCAAAGTGCTGCTTTTTCGGCTTCGTTAATATTTTCTTTCATTATTTTTTGAGGGATCTCTCCTCCTAAGCATGCCGATAATACAATTAATCCTTCGCTATGTTTTTTCAACAAATCTTTATCGATTCTAGGTTTAAAATACATACCGTCCAGCCATGCTGCTGATATAAGTTTTGTAATATTTTCGTATCCTTTTTTGTTTTTTGCAAGAATTATTAAATGGTATCCGCTTCTATCTTGTTTTTCGGTTTTTATGTTCATTGCTCTACGTGCAACATAAAACTCGCAACCTAAAATTGGTTTTAATTCTTTGTCTATAAGTTTTTTATGAAATAGCTTTGCTCCAAACATGTTTCCATGGTCGGTAATTGCTATTGCCTGCATATTATCTGATATTGCTTTTTCAACAAGATCATCTATTTTAGCTGCTCCGTCTAAAATAGAAAATTGTGTATGTAAATGTAAGTGTGTAAATTTAATTTGTTCAAGTTGTTTTAAATTAACAATGTTTTTATTTTCGTCTGCATTTTTGTTTTGTTTTTGTTTTTGTTCATCGGCAAATGACTCTATAACAATATCGGCAGGTTCTATTTTATTAGGATTTTTTTGTTTAAATTTTTGTATTTGTTCATCTGAAAATTTTAATACATCAGCAGATATTACATCAATACGTATTAATTCTAAAAAACATCTTGCTGTAGCCTGAACGTCTGCTGCTGAATTGTGTGCCTCAATAAATTTTTCGCCAAATAATATATTATGAAGTTCGTTTAGTTTAGGGAATTTGAATTTACCAGCTCTACCTCCCGGTATTTTACAGTAATCAACCGAGGTTTTCATTGTATCTATTGTGTCTATATCTTTAAATATATCGATTTGTTTTAGTTTGCGATAAAATTCTGCTCCTACTATTTTTATATCAAAATCTATATTGTGTCCAACAATAAATTTTGCTTTATTAATTGCATCTTTAAATATTTTTAAAACTTCTAATAAATCTTTGCCGTATTTATTGGCTATATCTGTTGATATTCCATGTATTTTTTGAGAGTCGTATGGTATTTCAAAACCTTCGGGTTTTATAATAAAATTTTGGGCTTCGATTAGCTCTCCTGTTTGTCCATGTAATTGCCACGATATTTGAACCATTCGAGGCCAATTGTTAGAGTCTGTAACCGGAGCTTTAAAGTTTTTGGGTAATCCTGTTGTTTCGGTATCAAAAATAAAAAACATAAAACACTATAATTATCTGATTTATAAATAACTAATTTACAATAAATTACACTTAACACTGAGTATAATGCTTGTTTTTTAAAATTATATTTTTTTGTTTAAAAATGGATAAATGTTAATAAGTATTTTGCTAAAAGATATTAACAAAAAAAAGGGCTGCAAAAGCAACCCTTTTAAAATATTTGTGTTAATTAAAATTATTGAACTATAACTTTTTTAACTTTTACCGTGTCATTTGTTGAGATTTTTAAATAATAAATACCTTTTGCCAGATGAGAGATATCATAGTTTTGTGTATATTTATTATTTACGGTAATTAAATTACTTGATATTATTTGCCCCTCAACGTTCATTAATTCTAATTTAACTTTATCGGAGTTATTGTTAACAATATTTACTGTAAAAATACCTTTATTTGGATTTGGAGTAATTGTTATATTGTTTTCATCTGTAACTTCCTCTACATTAACAGCTGCCTCGGTAACTGTTACCATCCATACCGACTGAGTTACTCCATCGAAAGCTGTAACTGTATACATTACCGAATTTGTAAAATCTTGGGCTACTCCTGATGCAGGAGAAATAGTTGCTCCTTGTGATACAGTAATTGTTGGTGTTAAATTTGTTAGTCCGGAACCT
Organism: Bacteroidales bacterium; assembly: GCA_026985625.1. GTDB lineage: Bacteria > Bacteroidota > Bacteroidia > Bacteroidales > JAFGXI01 > JALSQC01. The sequence continues at coordinate 2,552 of JALSQC010000135.1, forward strand.
GAAGCAACTTGATCGTGTATATTTTTTGTTGCATAATTAATTGTTGCAGGTCCTGTTTCTTGCGGTATAGAGAATGTAATTATATCAGTAGCAACTGTACAGGAATCGGCATATACACTAACAGGAACTCTATTAGAAGCTGCACAAGGATTACCTTGTGAGTACCAAATAATACCGTTCCATATTCTTGGGGTAAATACACTGGAGAATGTTCCTCCTAAACCAACTCCTGCATCAATTGTCATAACTCCATCGGTATAAATTGTTGAATTTGTTGTTCCATCTGTATATTGAGTTCCTCCTGATGTTACGTCCATATATATACCATAAGTTTGACCAGGTGATAACGATAAACCTCCTATAGGACAAGAAGTTGGATTCCCTGTTCCCTGAGATGCTACTGTTGCGGAACCTAATAATGTCCAATCTGCAGCTGTAGTTTCGTGACCAACATAAGTTCCTAATCTATAATAAATATCGACATTAATATTTCCCGTAGAGCTATTATTGATATTAAACGAATCAATAGTTACAGGCTGATTAACCGTAACATCAAACATATTACCATTACTTCCGTTACCGGCAGCAAATGTAGTAATTAACGAATCGTTTACATAATCGTTGGCTTCTACCCAATAGGTTACGGTTTGATTAACTACATGTATTGTGTCTGTTGTTAATGTATCGGCTGTTATACCTACTAATGTGCCTGCTAATGAGTCTGTCCAGAATATATAAGACGATGCTGTTGATCCACTTGCTACAAATGTTGCAGTACTCCAATTTCCACATATTGTATCTTCTAATGCTATAACTGTTGGATCGGGATATGGAGTAACAGAATAGAATGTATCAACTTCTGAAAAATAATCATTTGTTGTATCATCATCGGCTAATCCATTAGG
>JALSQC010000136.1 GCA_026985625.1 Bacteroidales bacterium
TATAGTTAGTGATTTCGTTTTTTATATGATAAAACAATTTTTAATATTACTATTACTATTATTTAGCTTTAACCTGTTTGCTCAAAACTCGGGAGGATACGTTGTAGATTCCAAGATAATAGGCAACGATACTTTACCTTTTATACGATTACGAACAATATATATATTACCACCACATAAATTTAAAAACCGTAGAGAAAAACTACATTTCGAAAGATTAATACGAAAAGTAAAAAAAGTTTTACCATATGCCAAAATAGCAGCAACAAAATTATATATATTAAATAAAGAGTTAGAAAATTGTAAAACCGAAAAAGAACGAAAACAGCTAATAAAAAAAGCCGATAAAGAACTTCATGCCGAATACGGCGAAAGCATAAAAAACCTAACATTTTCCGAAGGTAGAATATTAATAAAACTTATAGATAGAGAAACCGGAAATACATCTTTTGAATTAGTAAAAGAATTAAAAGGCTCGTTTACGGCTTTTGTTTGGCAATCGCTTGCCCGTGTATTCGGCGAAAATCTAAAAAGCGAATATAACCCCGAAAAAGATGATAAAATAATCGAAGAAATTGTTATACGAATCGAAAATGGACAATTATAATATTATGGAAATATTTGTAACCAATGCAAAAAAAAATCAAATAGATATTATTGCTGATTTTCAGATTAAAATGGCTCTCGAAACCGAAAACATTAAATTATCATACAAAAATATAATAAAAGGTGTCGAAGCAGTATTTAACGATAAAACAAAAGGACAATACTATATTGCAAAATATAATAATAAAATTATAGCAAGCCTTTTAACAACTTACGAATGGAGTGACTGGCGAAATGCATATTATTTGTGGATACAATCATTATACGTTATTAAAGATTACAGAAATAAAAAAGTTTTTAAAACAATGTATAACCACTTAAAAAATATTGTATCACAATCTGATAAATATGCAGGAATAAGATTATATGTTGATAAATCGAATATAAATGCTATTAATGTTTATAATAAAATAGGTATGAATAACGACCATTATCTGTTTTTTGAGTGGTTAAAATAGTAATTTTATATCTATCTGTTTAGAGATTTAAAACCCCGATTTTGTGCATTTTTGTTGTTTCTCGGGATTCTGTTTTTGTAAATATAAAAAGAACAATTTCTTGATTTGTAATAAGTTATTTATTTTGCAAAAGTGCCGGTTTAATTTCGAAAATACATATTAAAAAAAAGAAGATGCTACGTTTGTTAATGTTTCATCTTCTTTTTTTTATTTAGATTTTTATATTAATTTATTTTTTAAGTTCAAAAGTTTCCATAAACTTTGTTGTATAGTCTCCTTTTATAAAATCCTCATTTTTCATTAATTGTTTATGGAATGGAATTGTTGTTTTTATGCCTTCGATTATAAACTCTTTTAAAGCACGTCTCATTTTAGCAATAGCTTCTTCGCGAGTTTGAGCAACAGTAATTAATTTTGCAATCATAGAATCGTAATTTGGAGGAACCAAATATCCTTGATAAATATGTGTATCTACTCTAACTCCTTGTCCTCCCGGTTTATGTAGCGATGTTATAACTCCAGGTGATGGTCTAAAATCGTTAAAAGGATCTTCGGCATTTATTCTGCACTCTATTGCATGTAACTTAGGCTCGTAATTTTTACCTGATATTTTTTCGCCGTAAGCAACTTTAATTTGTTCGCGTATTAAATCGTAATTTATAACTTCCTCAGTAATTGTATGTTCTACTTGTATTCTTGTGTTCATCTCCATAAAATAAAAATTTCGATGTTTATCTACAAGAAATTCTACAGTTCCTACGCCCTCGTAATTAATAGCTTTTGTAGCTTTAACGGCTGCTTCGCCCATTTTTTTGCGTAAAGCTTTTGTCATAAATGGCGATGGAGTTTCTTCTAATAATTTTTGATGACGACGTTGAACAGAACAATCTCTCTCCGATAAATGAGCTGCATTTCCATATTGGTCGCCAATAATTTGAATTTCGATATGCCGTGGATTTTCTACAAATTTTTCAAGATATAAGCCATCGTTACCAAAGGCAGCACCAGATTCTTGTTTTGCAGAGTCCCAAGCAGTTTCAAATTCGCTGTCGTTCCAAACTACGCGCATTCCTCTTCCTCCTCCTCCTGCAGTTGCTTTAAGTATTATGGGATATTTTATTTCGTTTGCAAGTTTTATTCCTTCTTTAACCGAGTTAACTAATCCATCGGAGCCGGGAATTGTAGGGACACCATTTTTTTTCATTGTAGATTTTGCCGTGGCTTTATCTCCCATTTTATCAATCATATCAGCTTCGGGACCTATAAATTTTATATCGTGTTCTTTACAAATTCTTGCAAATTTTGAATTTTCAGACAAAAATCCATAACCCGGATGTATTGCATCGGCATTTGTAATTTCGGCAGCTGCAATAATAGATGGTATATCTAAATAAGATTGTGCACTTGGTGCAGGACCTATACATACTGCTTCGTCGGCAAAACGAACATGTAAACTTTCTTTATCTGCAGTAGAATAAACAGCAACGGTTTTTATACCCATTTCCTTACATGTTCTAATAATACGTAAAGCTATTTCGCCTCTATTGGCAATTAATATTTTATTAAACATATGTTACAAATTTAATAATACCTTATTTTATTGGTATTTTTTTATGATGGATCAACTAAAAATAAAGGCTGGTCAAATTCAACCGGTGTTGCATCGTCAACTAAGACTTTAACTATTTTTCCGTTTACTTCCGATTCTATCTCGTTAAATAATTTCATTGCCTCAAGTATGCATACTACTTGACCTGTGCTAATATCATCGCCAACATTTACAAATGGTGGTTTGTCTGGCGATGGTTTACGATAAAATGTTCCAACCATTGGAGATTTTATTGTAATATATTTTGAATCATCTTCTTTTTTTGCATTTTCCTCAATTTTTGGACTTACAGGTTGTTCTTGTTGTGCAATAACTTGCTGAACCTGAGGTTGTGCAACCGGTTGTTGCATTTGAGTAGCAACTACAGGTATTTGCTGAACTATGGTTTCGGTATGTGCTGCTTTTCCTTTTGGTGCTGATTTTATTGTTAGTTTTAAATCTTTTGTTTCGATATTAACTTCTGTTGCTCCTGTTTTTGCAACTGCTTTAATAAATTCGTGTAATTCATTGTAATTCATAATTATATATTTTAGAAATTATTAAAATATTAATAAGCCCATTTTAGGTAGAGTGAGCCCCAAGTAAAACCTCCACCAAAGGCGGCAAGTATTATTTTATCTCCTTTTTTTAATTGTTTTTCGTAATCGCCAAGACATAATGGTAATGTTGCTGATGTTGTATTTCCGTATTTTTGAATGTTTATCATTACTTGTTCTTTATTTATTCCCATTCGTCTGGCTGTAGCATCAATAATTCTTAAGTTTGCTTGAT
>JALSQC010000137.1 GCA_026985625.1 Bacteroidales bacterium
TTTTTTATTAATTTTTGATTTTGCGGGTATATAATTTTTAATATTCGACTTTTTTAAAGTATCTTTTTTTATATAAGGTTTAAAAACTAAGATTTGTTCTAAAAAATTAAGTATATAATTTTGTTTATAAATTCCGGTATCAAAAATAAATTTAATTGAGTCTATATTAATATCACTAAATTCTAACGTGTCCCAACGGTTAATTTTTGGTATTTTTTTATATTTTAATGCTCTTTCTTTTTGTTTTTGAACAATTAATTTTTCGGTAATAGTATCATTATTTAATGATTTGTTGGTTTCTATTATTAATTTTTCTTTAAATGGAGAAAAGTAGTTCGATTTGTCATCATAATTTAAAGAATCGGGTTGTTGATTTACTTTTGTTCCGAAAACTTTAATATTAAGTAACAATAAAATTATAAATAATATATTACTTATCTTGTTATTCAAATTATTTTTTTTAAAAATTAATTTTATTAAGAATCAAATATAATTATAATTTTGTAAAAAATATTTAATTATGGATTATAATAATTATAAGTCGGTTGATTACCTTAATATTGATGAATTTTACAGCGAAGAACATTTACTTGTTCGCCAATCGATTAGAGATTGGGTTAACCGTTCGCTTAAACCAATTATAGACAAGGCAAACCACGAACATATATTTCCTAAACACATAATAAAAGAACTTGGCGAACTTGGTGCTTTTGGTCCTTACATTCCAGAGAAATACGGAGCCGCAGGTCTCGACCATATAGCATACGGATTAATTATGCAAGAACTTGAAAGAGGCGATTCAGGAATTCGTTCTGTAGCATCGGTACAATCGTCGCTTGTAATGTATCCTATTTATAAATTTGGAAACGAAGAACAACGTCAAAAATATTTACCTAAACTTGCAAAAGGCGAGCTGATAGGAGCTTTTGGTTTAACCGAACCAAATCACGGTTCCGATCCCGGTAGCATGGAAACCCGTATTATTAATAATGGCGATTATTATATTTTAAACGGAGCCAAAATGTGGATTACCAATGCCCCAATTGCTGATATTGCAATTGTTTGGGCTAAAGACGAAAACAACGAGGTTAAAGGTCTTATTGTCGAACGTGGAATGAAAGGCTTTAGCACTCCAAAAACATTAAATAAATGGTCGCTAAGAGCATCGGAAACCGGAGAGCTTGTTTTTGACAATGTTAAGATACCAAAAGAAAATATTTTGCCAAATATAAAGGGGCTTAAAGGTCCTATGATGTGCCTTAATTCTGCAAGATTTGGTATAGCTTGGGGAGTTATAGGAGCTGCAATGGACTGCTACGACACTGCTCTTAATTATGCTTTAGAACGAAAACAATTTAATAAACCAATTGCATCGTTTCAATTACAACAAAAAAAACTTGCCGAAATTTTAACCGAAATTACAAAAGCACAATTAATAGCATGGCGTGTTGGAGTTTTGCGTAATCAAGACAAAGCATCTCCTGCACAAATATCTTTAATAAAACGAAATAATGTTGAGATGGCTTTAAATGTAGCTCGTAATTCAAGGCAAATACTCGGAGCTATGGGTATTACAGGCGATTATCCTATAATGCGACATATTATGAATCTGGAGTCGGTTATTACTTACGAGGGAACTCACGATATTCATTTACTTATTACAGGTTTTGATATTACAGGTATTCCTGCTTTTAAATAAAAATTTATTTACATAAGATTTAAAAATTATATTTATCGTTCCATTTAGATAATAATACTTTTTTAATCTCTAATTCTTTAATATTGTTTCCTGATTTATAAAAATTCTTATTTTTTATACCTTTTGGCAAAAACTCAATATCAACAAAATTATTTTTGTATGAATGTTTGTAATCTTTTCCGTAATTAATATCTTTCATTAATTTAGTCGGGGCATTTCTTAAGTGCAAAGGAACTGATAGATTGCCCGTTTTTTTAACTTCGTCTTGAGCATTTTGTATTGCCATGTAAGCCGAATTACTTTTAGGCGATGTTGCCAAATAAATTACAGCTTCCGATAAGATAATTCTCGACTCGGGAAAACCTATTTTGTTAACAGCATCAAAACAATTATTTGCCATTAAAAGAGCATTTGGATTAGCCAAACCAATATCTTCGGCAGCAAGAATAACTAATCTGCGAGCAATAAACTTAGGATCCTCGCCCCCATCAATCATTCTTGCAAGCCAATAAACTGCTGCATTTGGGTCGCTACCGCGTATAGATTTTATAAATGCCGAAATAATATCATAATGCATATCACCATTTTTATCGTAAACAGTAATATTTTTTTGTAAAATATCTAAAACTTTTTTATTGTTTATCTCAACAATATCGGTATTTATGTTACTTACAATTAAATCAAAAACATTTAAAAGCTTTCTTCCATCGCCGTTTGCAAATGCATAAAGAGCATCTTTTTCAACAATTTTAATTTTTTTATTTTTTAAATATTCGTCTTTTTTAATTGCTCTATCAATAATCTTATCAAAAGATTCCTCGTTAAAAGCTTTAAGAATATATACTTGACAACGCGATAACAATGGCGAAATAACCTCAAAAGATGGATTCTCGGTTGTTGCTCCTATTAATGTAACTATTCCTTGCTCTACAGCTCCAAGTAACGAATCTTGTTGCGATTTGCTAAACCTGTGAATTTCGTCGATAAATAAAATAGGATTTGGCGAATTAAAAAAAATATTTTTTTTTGCTTTATCAATAATTTCTCTTACATCTTTTACTCCCGAGTTTATTGCACTTAAACTATAAAAAGTTCGTTTTGTTTCGTTAGCAATAATTTTGGCAAGTGTTGTTTTTCCTACACCTGGAGGACCCCAAAATATTATAGATGGAATATTATTATTTTTTATTAAATTTCGTAAAGGTGCATTTATCCCTATTAAATGTTCTTGACCTATATAATCGTCTAATAAATAAGGTCTTAACCTCTCAGCTAACGGTTTATTCATAATAAAAATTAAAAAAAAATTAAAAAAAATTAAAAAAAAATAAACTTTTTTGTTATAAATTTGTCTATATAAATATAAACAAATAAAAACATAAAGTTATGAGAAAAATTTTATTATCAACATTTTTTGCAATAATATCTTTAAGTATTTTTGCACAAGGTCCTGTTATTTTAGGTAAATATTTACCTGTTAAAAATTCTAAAATTAAGCAAGTTTGGGCTGATACAACAGCCAGCTTATCAACACCACAATTAGGAACAAATCAAAATTGGGATTATTCTAATATTTCAGCAATAGATACAACACAAGCTTTTGTGCGTGATATTAATTTATATTCCGATATTGCTACGGAATTTCCTTCAGCAACACATGTGTTTTTTTCTCAAGACATTAATCACAATACATCGGCTCAATTTATTTTTG
>JALSQC010000138.1 GCA_026985625.1 Bacteroidales bacterium
ACTATTGTAACTACTAATAAAAAAACCTCAACAAAAATAATGCATTTGACAGATAGTGCTAAAAACAAAGATAATAGCAATAAATAAACATCAATAAAGTTAGAGACTAATTTAGTGCAAAGTCTAATCTTTAACTTTTACAAACTATGTATCTTAACAAACATTAACAGAGTAAATTGTTTTAAAATGAATAAAACAAATAATATATTAAAAATTATGATAGGAATATTCATTGTCTTTTCAATGATTTCTTGCCATTCTAAATATCTTAATTTGGAAATTAAAACTGACGGAACAATAGCATGGAACAAAGATAGTACGGTCTTTGTTTTTGTAGCTAAAAAAAGATTATACAAAATGCCCAAAGGAATTACTAAATTTCCTGACGGCGGTAAATCAAAAACCGAATACATGGATTTTTCTATCTATAAATTCGATACAATAACAAAAAAATTAACACATCTTACATGTTTAAATAATTTTTACAATGCACTATCATACCGTTGGTTTGATATTAGTCAAGTTCAATTATATTTAAATGATACGGCTTTATACTTCAAAATGCCGGAAGCTTCTGATTACGATTTAAAAAACTTAAAAGAAAGAGCTCCTCAAATCTTAGAGAATATTTCTAAAACATATAAGATTAATTTAAAAACTTTAAAAAAAGACACAGTAGATACTCGCACTTATAATAACTTGTTTAACAAAAAGCAAAAGCATTTTAACTCAGCACTTGCAAACCACTATTTAGATAATTTTAATTGTATTGACTGGGGTATCGATATTAAAAAAATTTATCCTCAATCCAAAAAAACATATATTAATTACATTGTTAAAAAACAAGGTAATACAGAATTTAGAAACTGCATTTTAAATCAAATCATAAAAAAATTTACAGATAAAGATCGTAAAATGATTATAGATAGAATGAATAAATACAAACAATTACTATATGATGAATATAATAATTATGATGAAAAAAAAGACCCTTACCGAAAAAGTATGGCAAAAAACAAATACAATGACTACATCATATATATAAAAAAAATATATAATAAATTATATTAATTAAATAAACAGAAAATAAAAAAGCACATTAATTTTAGTATTAATTGCATTAATGATTTCAATAAACATTTTTGCACAAAGCAATAAATTAAACAGATAAACAAAAATATTTAAACACTGTTTCTTTTAACTAATTAAAATAAAAATATTAATTTTGAACACAAAAATTAATAACCAAAAAATAAAATATAATGATACAACGCAAACAAACAATATTTTTATTAATAGCACTAATTATTAATATTTTATTATTTTTCTTTCCGTTTTGCGAATTTGCAATAAACAAAACCGAAATATACAAAATAACAGCATTCGGAATCGCATCTATTACAGACAATACAATAATTACAAACCTTTATCCCCTACTAATTTTATTAATAATAATAGTTTTTATAAACATTGTAACAATATTCTTATTTAAAAAACGAATATTACAAATAAGACTAAACATTTTAAACATTATATTAAATATAGGACTAATAGCCATGTTTTTCTTCTTTATGCACAAAGCAACAACTGACACACAAGCAATTATAAGCTACAAAATATCAATAATAATACCCTTAATATCAATAATACTATACTTTTTAGCAATAAAATTCATACGAAGCGACGAAAACTTATTACGTTCGTTAGACCGAATACGATAATAAAAAAATATAAAAAACATAATCATTTTATACATAAATAAATTATTGTAATATTGCTAAACATTAACAAAATGTAAAATTTAACACATGAAAATAAAATACGATTTAACAGCAATAAAAAATGTTAGCAGAGGCAATAACGAACTATTTAACAATATGATTATGCTATTTATACAAAACACATCTAACGAACTGCAAAATCTCGAAAAAAACATATCAGATAAAAATATCGAAAACACACAAACAACAATACATAAATTAAAACCATCGTTAGCATATTTAGGATTAACACCACTAATCGAAGAACTTAATAACCTAAAAAACTATATGATTAACAATAATAACGATTTAACCGACAAACTATTTAACAAAATAAAAACAAACCTAAACGATATTTTCGATAATCTAAAAAACGAAATTATTTAGTGCAAAAAATACAAAACATAACATTAATAGGAGCCGGAAACGTAGCAACAAACCTAGCATACCTGTTTTACAATAACGGATTTAAGATACTACAAATTTACAGCAAACATATAGAATCAACAAAAAAAATATCAAAACTAATAAAAACCTCTGCCACCGACAAAATAAACAATATATCAAACAAATCCGACCTATATATTATTTCAGTTAGCGACAACTCATATTCAGAAATTTTAAACAAACTAAAAATAAACAAAAACTCATTTATTGTCCATACATCAGGTAGTATAAATATTAATATCTTTACAAAAAAATACAACAACTACGGAGTTTTTTATCCATTACAAACATTTACAAAAAACAAACTAATCGATTTTAAAAACATTCCTATTTGCATCGAAGCAAACACAACCGAAAATCAAGAAATATTAAAAAAATTTGCATCTAATTTTTCAGACAATATAAACATAATAAACTCCGAACAACGCAAAACAATACACCTATCGGCAGTTTTTGCAAGCAATTTTACAAATCACATGCTCGATATTGCATACCGCATAAACGAAAAAAACAATATAAACCCAAACATTTTACTACCATTAATTAACGAAACCATAAAAAAAACAACCGAAAATCATCCAAAAAATAATCAAACAGGTCCTGCTATACGCAACGACAATAAAATAATATCGGAACATATAGATATGTTAAATAAAATCTTTACCTCCAAATATTTAGAAAACATACCAAAATTATATAATTTTGTAAGCCAAAGCATAAAAGATTTAAATAAAAAATAAAATTTATGGCATTTTTTAAAGAAGAACTTATAAAAATAAAAGCATTTGCATTTGATGTTGACGGAGTTTTCTCAAAATCAAACTTTTATCTACATCCGGGAGGAGATATGATGCGTTCTATGAATATTAAAGACGGTTATGCCATTCAACTTGCAGTAAAAAAAGGATACCCTATTGCCATAATAACAGGAGGTCGTTCCGAATCGGTAAAACAACGATTTAATAATCTTGGTGTTACCGACATATACCTTAACTCATTTAACAAATTAAACGACTTCCAAGATTTTTATATGCAATACAACCTAAACCCCGATACCATTCTTTACATGGGCGACGACATTCCCGACTACTCGGTTATGAAAACAGTTGGAATACCAACATGTCCCGCCGATGCAGCCGAAGATATTAAATCAATATCAAAATACATATCAGAT
>JALSQC010000139.1 GCA_026985625.1 Bacteroidales bacterium
TTTCTCTATATTAACTTATTTTTTAGGCATAAACCCAAAAAGCAAAATACATTACTTAACATACATAATTTTAATAGCAGGAATAGTTTATTCTACAAATAGTTATAAAAAAACCGAAAATATATTCTTAACCTACTCAAAAGCATTTAAAATAGGTTTTTTAATATCGCTATTTGCATCATTTATATTAGCAATATACATATTTATATTTAATAAATTTATAGACCCAGATGCAATAAATAAAATGATAAAACTATCGGAACAAGAACTTATAAAAAACAAAAACCTTACACAAGAACAAATCAATGCATCTATGCAAATGATTAAAAAATTCTCGAACATTACAATACTAACAATTTTAAGTTTTGTATCAATGCTCTTAAACGGAACATTATTATCGTTAATTACATCAATTTTTATAAAATCACGAAAAAAATAATTATGGATTTATCTATTGTAATACCATTATATAACGAAGAAGAATCATTACCCGAATTAATAACTTGGATAAAACAAGTATTAAACGACAAATACACCTACGAAATAATTATGGTTGACGACGGCAGCTCCGACAAATCGTGGAATGTAATATCTAATTTAGCAAAACAAAATAACGAAATAAAAGCAATAAGATTTCAACGAAATTATGGTAAATCAGCAGCCCTGTTCAAAGGTTTCGAAAAAGCACAAGGCAATGTAATTATTACAATGGATGCCGACCTACAAGACAGCCCCGAAGAAATTCCAGAACTTTACAGACTAATAACAAAAGAAGATTACGATGTAATATCCGGTTGGAAAAAAAAACGATACGACCCGTTTATTAAACGATTTACAAGCAAATTTTATAATTGGACAGCACGCAGAGTTACAAAAATTCATCTGCACGATTTTAATTGCGGACTAAAAGCATACAAAAAACAAGTAATTAAAAGTATTGAAGTATACGGCGAAATGCACCGATATATACCCGTTTTGGCAAAACGTGCAGGATTTAAAAAAATAGGCGAAAAAGTAGTACAACATCAAGAACGAAAATACGGAGTTACCAAATTTGGATTAGAACGCTTTATAAACGGATTTCTCGACTTAATGTCAATTACATTTATGACAAAATTCGGACGCCGCCCTATGCACTTTTTTGGAGTTTTTGGAACACTAATGTTCTTTATAGGTGGTAGTGTTGCTATTTGGTTGCTTTCCGAAAAAATATATTATTCGGTTAAAAATATTGCAATTAGAGATGTTACATCACAACCATTATTTTATTTGGCTTTAGTAGCAATTATTATAGGAGTTCAACTATTTTTAGCCGGTTTTTTGGGCGAATTAATAACTCGAAACTCTACCGATAGAAATAAATATCTTGTTCGAGAAGAAATTTAAAAACTCTTAAAAATTCTTGCCAAAGAATAACCCGGAGCATCTACACTTAAATCAAGAAAATAACCAAAAGGAGTTTGATAAGTTTCATAATCGGCATTTTTCATTCTTGCTTCGGCCATATTAAACAATTCCTTAGTAAACTCAGGACTTGCCTTACTATCAGATAAATGAGCAAACGAGTGTAAGACAACTATATTTGTATTATTCTTTTTTGCCGCCCATTTAAGATTTTTTACAAGTTTTTTTTCAATGCTTTTAATATCTTTCTCATCTTGCTCCTCAACATGAATAAAAGCAACTAAAGCATTATTAATTTTAAAATCATCATTAATAGTCTCAAAATTTTCTAAAGTTTTGACAGTTGGATTATAATAAAATTTTTTAGAATAAATCATTAATAATTTCATAATAATATACATTAAAAAAACTACCACAAAAGTAATAAAAATATTAAATTGTTACATGTACATCTCAATTAATAAAAAAAATAAGCAACCAAAAATATTTTTTTTCGTCATTATATTTAAGAATTAGACTTTTTTTTGTATTTTTATACAAATTTATTTATTTTTTATATTAAAACTATTTAATACAAATATAAAATGAAAAAATATTTAACAATTGTTATCTTATTATTACCAATAATAATATTTGCACAAAACAACTCAAACACAATATATATAACACAAATTAATGATTTGAGTTTCTTTAACACAAACTCTAAAAATAATTATGAATTTTCGTTTATATACAAAAACCCAGTTAATATAAAAAATTTAACAAAACAACTAAACAAATCAAAAAATGTAGAATCTTGCTCTTTTTCAAATAACAATGTAAATATTAGATTTAACACAAACAAAATTAATATCGTTTCAAAAACCTTTTTAGACAATAATATCAATTTTTTAGACTTAAACAATAAGATTATACCAATAGAATATATAAAAATAGATAAAACAACAATACCTCCTCCCGATAATAATGTCGAGATGAGAGACGATAATATTTTATATCACGAATACATAATTTCATCAATTAAATTTAAATTACATTATATGCAATCAAGCCTGTCTAAACTTTCAAACGCAGCAAAAACAGGACATTTATCAAGCATGTATAATCAAATTACAAAAGAACAAGAAACTATTTCTGAACTTAACGAATAAATAAAACTTATTATAATTATTATGAAAAAATATATATTTATTTTATTAATATTTTTTGTAAAACTTTCTTTTGGACAAGCACCCGGTTGTCCAAATGTTGATGCAGGACCTGATCAAACAACAACCTGTGCAAATCCATGTGTCGACTTAACAGCAACATTATTACAAACAGGGCAAACCGATACTTATACAGTTACATCAATACCTTATGCACCACCATTCCCATTTTCGGGAGGAACCGGAGTTTCAGTCAATACCGATGATGTTTATAGTGGAGTAATTACACTCCCTTTTGATTTTTGTTTTTTTGGACAAGCATACAATCAAGTTGTAGTAGGCTCAAATGGAGTTATTTCATTTGATGTTTCACAGGCTGGGGCATATTGTCCATGGTCATTTTCAGCATCAGTACCAAGTGATTCATTACCAACAAATGCAATTTTTGGTTCTTATTTAGATATAGACCCCTCGGTATGTGGTAATGTTTATTATGATATAACAGGCTCTTATCCCTGTAGAACATTTGTTTTTAAATTCGACCAAGTTTGTTATTTTAGTTGCACCTATCTTGTAACATCTCAAGAAGTTGTATTATACGAAGGAACAAACGCTATTGAGGTTTACATACAAAACCATCCCGTATGTAGTGGATGGAATAGTGGAAATGCAGTAATAGGCATTCAAAATTCAAGTGGTTCTGTTGGTTTTACTCCTCCCGGAAGAAATACCGGTTCTTGGACAACAAGCAACGAAGCTTGGCGATTCACCCCATCAGGAACACCTAATTTTACTGTTAACTGGTACGAGAATGGTAATCTTATAGGA
>JALSQC010000140.1 GCA_026985625.1 Bacteroidales bacterium
TTTGTTATATTTAAATATTCGGCATGTTTTTTTACCTATTAGTTTTATTGATTTGTTGTTTACAACAAACATACAACCTTCGCGTAAGCCTGTAACATAAATATCTTTATTAATTTCTATAAATTCAATAATTCTATCTTGCCGTGTTTCGCCTCCGTGTCCTTTAGGGTTTGCATCGAGATAATGAGGATTTATCTGAAAAGGTATTAAATTTAATGCATTAAAACTTTTTGGTTCTACAATTGGCATATCGTTAGTTGTTTTTATTGTTGGACAAGTAACATTTGAGCCTGCACTCCAGCCTATATATGGTGTGCCGTCAATAACTTTTTGGCGTATAATATTAATTAAATCGTTGTCTTGCATGGTTTTTAAAAGTTGCCATGTGTTTCCGCCTCCAATAACAATTGCTTCGGCATTTTGTATAGCGGTTTTCATATCATTAAAATGATGTATGCTAATTATATCATGACCTATCTCGTTAAAACGCGATTTAACTTTTTGTTCGTATTCGTCAAACGAAAATGTTACTCCTGCAAAAGGGATAAATACTGCTGTAACTTTTTTTTTGCCAAGGAAATCTTTTATATATTGTTTTGGATAGTTTAAATATGGCTCGCCTGCCATTGTTGAGTTGCTTATAAGTAAAAGTTTCATAATATTTTATTTATGCTTTTATAAAAAGACGTTTAATAATAAAAAATGTTGCAATATATGATTTTTTTTGTATTGGTGTGTTATATAAAAAAGAAATGCCCTTAAGTTCAGCCTGCTTAAAACTTCAAGAAAGGGCATTTTATAATGAATGAAGTTTAATGAAAATAAAAAAACTATCAAACATTACAAATGTAATAATAATTATATTAAAATGCAAATTGTTTTAGATTTTTACAATTTAATATTTTTACCTTTGTAAAAATCAAGTATTTTTGATTTAAACAGATATTCGTATTTTGCTTGCAAAAAGTCGGATTTTGCTTTAAATAAGTTATTTTTTGCAATATTATAATCTACCGAGTTTATTAATCCTACATTAAATTTTTCTTGTTTTAAATTAAACGATAATTTATTGGCGTCAACAGCTTTTTTTGCTGCATAATATTTTTTTATTGCTGCTTTTACATCAAAATATTGTTGTTGTATATCTTTATATAATTGATTTTTGGCAAGTTTAAGGTTATATTGGTTGTTTAAAACATTTATTTTAGAGTTGTCGATATTTGATTTTGTTTGAAAACCGTTAAAAATCGGTATCGATAAGCTAAACGATAACGAGAAATTTGCATTGTCTTTTATTTGGTCGTTAAAAGGTTTTGTTGTGTAGTCGTAATTCATTTTATACGAATATACATTTTCGAGGCTCTCGGTATATCCCGATATATACGAGCTTATTATTGGCGGTCCTGTTGGTATTTGTCTTTGGTCGGAGTATCCTGTTCCGTATGAGCCGTTTAATACTAATCGTGGGCTAAGCATTCCTTTTGATATTTGTAAACTTTGTTGTGAACTTTGCAAATTGTATTCGGCTGCCCGTATTTGTGGCAGGTTTTTAATTGCTATTTGATATATTTCGTCGGGAGTATCGTTGTTTTCTGTAATTTTAATATTTTCAGGAATAACTATTTTAAAATCTTTTAAAGTATCTAAATCTAAAAATTGTTGTAATGTTAAAATCGACATTTTATATTGGTTCTCGGCTTTTACTATTTGCAGTTCTTCCGATGCTAATTGCGATTCTATTGTTAGCAAGTTATCTTGTGACAGATTTCCGGCGTTTACTAATTTTTTTGTTCGTTCTACTTGTAATTTTGTAATTTCGGCTTGTTGTTTTGCTGTTTTTAATATTTCGTTGTTAAATAATATGTTAAGATATGCCGATGCTATATTTAGAGATATGTCGTTTTTAAGTTTTTGTAAGTTTTCTAAGCTTGCTTTTAAATCGAGTTTTGCTTTTTTTAAATTATTTATATTCTGAAAACCGTTAAATAAAGTAAGCGACGATTGTAACGAAAAATTATTTGATTTTGTATTTGATGTCGAAAATTGGTTTGTAAAAGGGTCGACTGAACGTCCAAAAGTAAAATTTTGGTTTGCTCCTGCATTTAAACTTGGTAGTATTGTTGCTTTTTTTTGATTTAATTTTACTTCGGATATTTTTGTGTTTAGTTCTTGTTGTTTTATTTGTATATTATTTTCTAATGCGTAGTTTATACATTTTTCTAACGACCATTTTTCTTGGGCAAATACGTTAAGACTAATCATTAAAAAAAATGTCAATATAATTTTTTGCATAAATTTTATTTATTAATAAGGTTATTCATTTTTTTTAAAAATAAATCTTTTTTTCGTCTTGACATTGGAACTGTAGAATTATCGCTCATTTCTATATATCCACCGTCTTTTTGCACATATCTTCTTACGTGATACAAGTTTATTAGATGTGAGTTATGCGGGCGAAAAAACTCTTCGTCGGGTAACAATTCTTGATATTCTTTTAAATTTTTCGATGCTAAGATATTATCTTGATTGCTTATTATTATTTTGGTATAACTTCCTTCGGCTTTAAATCGTATTATATTTTTTATTTCGATAAAATCTATACCTGCTGAGTTTGGTACAGCTATTGTTTTTGGAGCTTTATTTTGTATGTTTTTTAATAAAATATCGAGATTAAGGTTTGGATGGTTTTCTTTTTGTTTTCGTTTTTTTATGTTTTTTACAGAGTTAAGTAATTCGTCTATATCTATAGGTTTTAGTATATAATCTACGGCACTGTATTTAAATGCTTTAATAGCATAATTGCTATAAGCTGTAACAAAAATTACATCAAAATTTATTTCGGGAAGCATTTCCAGCATATCAAAGCCTGTGCCTCGAGGCATATCTATATCTAAGAAAATAAAATCGGGTTGTTTTGTTATTATTTGGTTTTTTCCGTCTATTGCAGAATGTGCTTTTCCTATAATTTCTACATCGGTGCAATATTCTGTAATGATTAGTTCTATTGATAATACTGCATCGGGTTCGTCGTCAATAATAATAGCTTTTAACATTATTTTAAAATTTTAAATTCAACTCTTCGGTTTAGTTTTCGTCCTTCAGGCGTATAGTTTGTCGCAATTGGTAACGAACTTCCAAAACCTTTATATGTTATTCGTTCTTTGTCTATATCTTTTTTTACTAAATAATTTTTTACGGCTTTTGCTCTGTTTTCCGATAATTTTAGATTAAATTTTTCGGTTCCTACGTTATCGGTATATCCGTCGATTTCTATTTTTATGTCTTTGTTGTTTTTAAGATATTCGGCAAGTTTATCTAATTCAGTAAGCGATTTGGTAATTAATT
>JALSQC010000141.1 GCA_026985625.1 Bacteroidales bacterium
CTTTGGGTATGGCAGGAGTTTTAGAAACAATTCTTACAATAAAATCGATGCAAGATAATCTGCTTATAAATACTTTTGGGTTTAAAGAACTTGGAACTGCTGAGCAAATTAATGTTATTAATAAAACTGTAAAAGCCGATTTAAAAACTTGTATTAAAATAGGGTCGGGGTTTGGCGGTTGTAATGCAGCTTTGCTAATATCTAAAAATTAAATTTATGGAAACCGGAATACTAAATAAAGTAGAGATTATAAAAAATAAAGTTTTTATTAATGATAAATTGGATTTTGAGTTTAAACCCGATGATAACTTTTTGGTATCAAAATTTTTAAAATCCATATACAAAAATTATAATATAAAATATCCTAAATATTTTAAGATGGATAACCTTAGTAAATTAGGTTTTTTGTCGGCTGAGATTTTGCTTAAAGGTGTTGATATAAGTAATTATAAAAGCGAGGATATAGCACAAATTTATATAAACTCGGAAGCTACTTTTGAAACCGATGCTAAATTTTACGAAACAATAAAAGACCCGGGTAATTTTTTTCCGAGTCCCGCTATTTTTGTTTATACATTGCCTAATATAATGATGGGCGAGATTAGTATTCGTAATGGATTTAAGGGCGAAAATACTTTTTATGTAAGCGAGAGTTTTGACAAAGATTTTTTATTAGACTCGGTATCAATTTTATTTAAAAATACAAAAACAACAGCTTGTTTAGCAGGTTGGATTGATTTAACAAAATACGATTTGCATTCGGAGATTTATTTTATATCTGCAAAAACTAATTAGTTTTTTGTAATTTAGTTTTTAACAAAATAAATATAAGATGTTAAAGAAATTATAATTTTTTACGGAGTCCAATAATTTCCTGAAATAGTAATCATTGATAATAATTTTAGTGTATTTGAATAATAATCGCCATCTTTTATATTGTTTTGATTAATTAATTCATTGTATAAATTGTTTAACCAATCTTGATTTGTTGAAGCCATTGCTCCAACTGTAAAAGGGGCAATAAAAGTTGCATCATTCCAATTGTAAATTGCAGTTCCATCTAATTTATATCCATTAGAAATGTTTTCTACATTACCATTAGTTGTTTGTATTAACCAGTCGTTTATTTTATTAATTGCTTCTTTTGCTCTTTCATCGTTGTTAATAAGGTAATCTATTCCTATTCGCCAAGGAATACGGCAGGCGTTGTAGTAATAATCGCCATCATAAGTGTCTTCAAGATAATTTTCGTTCGCAGGGGTTGGTGTAGTATTTGTATTTATTATAAAATCGGGAATCAAACCTGTTGTATTGCTTTGATTATTTTGTATAATGTTTATTAAATGATAGCATTCATCTACTACTAAATTCCAATTAGAATTGCCTGTGTATGTTGCAAATATTTTAAAATGTGAAGTTATAAAATCCGATGAACGTGTGCCGTAATAATAATTTGGTTCGTTAGAATTACACCAATCGCCAAGTTTTACCGACCATGTTTCGTGGTTAATTTCATCTTGCATAATTGCGTTAATAATGGTTGTTGCTTCGTTTAAATAATTAATTTTGCCGTTGCTGCCCCATTGTTTATGAGCTAATAAAAGAGAAAATGCAATATCTAAATCGCCATCGCTTGCGGCATCGTCGTCATCGCTTGCGGCATCGTTACATGAGATTTGTTGCCAGTCCATTAAGTTACTGTTAATTCTGCTTGGGTGCGATTTATAATATTTATAAAGACCATCAAAATATGTTTTGGCATTTTTTTCGTATCCTGCCATAAAACACATAATCATCATTCCGTATCCGTGAGCTTCCGAAACTGTTTTTGCTCCATTTCCGCTATATATGTAATATTCGTTTTTGTTACAATTGTTTTTTAAATATATATTTTTCCATGCATTGTAAAATTGTTTTGTTTGATTATCTAAATCGGTTTGACTGTAATTTGTCGGTTTTATGTAATTTCCTAAATAATTTGTATGTATAGGGAATGGTATATTGCATTTAATATTATCATCAAGAGATTTATCTTTTTTACACGATAAAATTATAATAGATAAAATAGTAATAAGTGTTATTTTATATATTTTCATATAGAGATAGCCTGGTTTTTTGTTTTAATTTTTATCAAATACTTTTTTCCAAATTGTGTATGATGGTCTTTTTTCTCCTTTTTCGTTAATAAGTCCGGTATCTTTCCAAATTTTTGTTATGTCTTTAACCTCGGGCGGAAATGTTTCCCATAGTTTATCGTAATCGCGATAAGCCCACCATATAACAAACTTGTAATTGTGATTGTAAGCGTTAAGTAATAATGTTTCTAAGTAGTCTTTTTGTTCGCATACATTACTTTTTATATTTACATTTAAATTTTTTATAATTAAATCTTCTGCAATATTATTTGTTTCTACAAATGCAACAGGCTTACCGGTTTGTGAATATATAAAATCAAATGCTTTTTGAAAATCTGCCTTTGAATGTTGTCCTTTAAAAAAAGGATAATAGCTGATAGCAAGAAAATCTAAATTTTGATTTATATAATTTGTAATGTCGTTTATAAAATCGGTTTGATTAGAAACATCGGGATTAAACCAATTATGCAAAGTTATTGATTCGCTAAATTCTAAATCGGGGTAATTATTTTTTAGTCGGGTTCGTATTTTTTGCATTAGTAATTTGTATTCTTGCCATTTTGTTTCGGAATGTGTTTTTAACTCGTTAACTTCCATTGCCGTAATTAAATAATCGGGTTGGAATTGAGATATAAGATATGTTAAGTATTTGTAATATGCATTTTCGATAACAGTGTCGTTTAATGTTGTATAATTTGGGGTTGTTCCGTCATAATCTTCCAGCAAATTGTCTCTCGATGTATTTAACAGGCTTACTGATAATATGAGTTTGCAATTAGATATTTTTTTTGACAAACGGTAGTTAATATCATCTGTAAATTCACTAGGGAAAGCAGTATTATTTATTAATGAGTTCCAAGGTATGTGATAATCGATTTGTTCGGAATATATATCTGCATTTTCTGTTATAAAATTATAGGTTTCTTCTTTGTCTGATAAATCGGGACCAAAACTCCAAGTGCTAAAACCCATATTAAAATTTCGTTTATTTATAACATCAATGCTGTTATCGTTTTCGCAATTTAAAGTTTCGTTTGTTTTCTTTTTGCAACTAACAAAAAGCAATAAAAAACTAAATAAAATATAAATTATTTTCTCCATAATATTTTACAAAAATATAAATTTTTTGCAAAAAAAAATTATTATTTTAATTGTTTTGTATGTTGTTATTACTGTTATTTCGTGTATATTTTATGCAATTTAAATTG
>JALSQC010000142.1 GCA_026985625.1 Bacteroidales bacterium
AATTCTACTACGTTATGTCTTTCGGTTATTTTTTTTGTTTCTTTTAATGGTAGAGATATCCATCGCTTTAATAATCGTGCTCCCATAGGAGATGTTGTTTTGTCGATAATATCAACTAATGTTACAGCTTCGTCGTTTGGTGAGTAAAGCAGTTCTAAATTACGAATTGTAAATTTGTCTAACCAAACGTATTTATCTTCTTCGATTCGCGATATTGACGATATGTGTTGAATTTGTTTATGTTCGGTAAGTTCTAGATAGTATAATATAGAGCCTGCGGCTGTTATTCCTTCTTTAAGTTTGTTAATTCCAAATCCTTTAAGTGTTTTTACTTTAAAATGTTCGAGTAGTTTGTCGTATGCGTTATCGTAGTTATATGCCCAGTCTTCTATAGGATAAGAATAAAATTTGTCGCCAAAACTGTTATAAAATAATTTTTGTTTACTACGTTCGTATATTATTTCTTTAGGATTAAAGCTTTGTATTAATTTTTCGACATAATTTATATTGCCTTGTGCTGTAAAAAATTCTCCTGTTGATATATCGACAAATGCAAGTCCACAAATATTTTTTTGAATATTTACACTTGCCAAAAAATTATTTGTATTTGTTTCGAGAACATTGTCGTTTATAGATACTCCGGGTGTAACAAGTTCGGTAACGCCTCTTTTAACGGTTTTTTTTGTAAGTTTTGGGTTTTCTAATTGTTCGCATATTGCAACACGTTGACCTGCTCTTATTAGTTTTGGCAAGTATGTATCTATTGCATGATACGGAAAACCTGCTAAATCAACATAAGTGGCTGCTCCGTTAGCTCGTTGAGTTAATGTTATTCCTAATATTTTTGATGTTTTTATTGCATCTTGTCCAAATGTTTCGTAAAAATCGCCTACTCTAAACAACAAAATTGCATCAGGGTGTTTTGCCTTGATGGAGTTATATTGTTTCATTAAAGGGGTTTCTACTTTTATTCCTGATTTTACCAAAATATTAGTTTTTATTTTTTACAAATATATGTTTTCTGTAATGTATATAAAAACAGGGTTAATTATTTGTTAAAAACTTTTATTGTTTTTATACATTGTAATATTTTTAATCTTTAATTCTTAATTTATTCGCTATAGAATTTTATCATTTGTTTAATTGCTTGCGAGCATATTGGACAAAAGCCTTGTTTTAGTTGTCTCATCTCGCAATTTCTATACGAACGATATACTCCTTTTGCCACATATCCCGCTCCTTCGAATAAGCCTATTGTATTATTATATTTATCGTTATCGGGTGTTGGTTTAGGTGTTCCTTTTTGTATTAGATTTTTCCATTTTGATTCAAAATTAACTAAATTTGTAATGTTTGGCTCCCATGGTTCTACATTTTTGTTATAGAAATCGTCAGATATTTCGGTATCGACATATTCGTCGGCAAGACCTGCAAATCCATGTCCAAACTCGTGTAAAAATACCCATTTCGACAATGGATTATCGGCTGCTGTTATATTCCAGAAATTAAATATTCCGCCTCCTCCGTATTTTGATGTATTTACAATAATATAAATTTGGTCGTAAGGGACAAGTGCTGCGATATTGCGAATTGTTTTGGTGTCTTGAATTGTAAGATATCTTTCGCTTCGGAATGTGTAGAACGATGAATTAAATAATGTTTTTTTCCAAATATTTTCACCGGGGATATCGGTTCCGTTTTCTTCGGAAAAAGTTTCTATTCCCCAAATATTAAATTTGTCTTTATAGTTTTTAAAAGGAGGATATGTCCAAAAATAATTTGCAAAACGTTTAGCGTCGTTGTGTAGTTTTTCTTTATCGGCTTTTGTATATCCGTCAAATAAAAAAACAATATCTACTTTTTTATCTGATGGTCCGTTTTTTAAGATGGTAAATGTTTTAAATGCCGGAGGATTTTCTTTTTTTATCATATAATCTTCAGGATTTATATTTAGCGAAAAAATATTTTTATAGTTTCCGTTTTTTTGACGACGGTTTATATTAATAATAATTGTTTTTTTAGGATATGGAAATATTAATGTTTCGTAAAAACTGCGTTTTTGTTTTTTTGCTTCGTTGTAAGTTTGCCATTCTTGAAAAAGGGTGTTATATCCTCTGCTGTATATTAGTTTATTGCTGGCACTGTCGTATATCTCGCACATATATCGTCCGTATTTAAATGTATCGATAAGATTTTTGTGTGAGCCTCCCCATAAGGGCTCTTGTTTTATTTGTTTTAATGATAATATTTCGTTTACAGAGTCTCCCGTGT
The DNA here is from genome assembly GCA_026985625.1 of Bacteroidales bacterium. Classification (GTDB taxonomy): domain Bacteria; phylum Bacteroidota; class Bacteroidia; order Bacteroidales; family JAFGXI01; genus JALSQC01. The sequence goes on from JALSQC010000142.1 coordinate 2,272, forward strand.
GTATGTAATCGACACGCATTGTTTTATTTATAAAATACGATTGAAAATTTATATTCTGCGAGAATATTTGTGTGCTAATAAGTAATAAAATCAGATATAATATTTTCATATTTTTTTATTTTATCGTTGTAATATTTTTGAGTTTGGTTCTACATCGTGGGTTATCCACATATTACCGCCAATAATTGAATTTTCGCCAATAGTTACTCGACCTAATATTGTTGCTTCGGCATAAATTATAACATTATCTTTTACTATAGGGTGTCGAGGTATTCCTTTTATAGGATTTCCGTCTTTATCAATAGGAAAGCTTTTTGCTCCGAGTGTAACTCCTTGATATATTTTAACATTATTGCCTATAATAGTTGTTTCGCCTATTACTACTCCTGTTCCATGGTCTATTGTAAAATATTCGCCTATTTCGGCTCCGGGATGTATATCTATTCCTGTTTCGGAATGAGCCATTTCGGTAATTATACGTGGAATTAGCGGAACATTTAGTTTAAGTAGTGCATTTGCTATTCGATAGTTTGTTAATGTTCGTATTACGGGATAACAAAAAATTACTTCGCCGTATCCTTTTGCTGCCGGATCGCCTAAATATGCAGCTATTACATCGGTTGAAAGTTTTTTTCGTATATCGGGTAATTTTTTAATAAATTCTAATGTAATTAAGTCGGCTTGTTTGTTAATTTTGTCGCAATTTGTATTTTTATTGTTTGAGCAGTTAAAATATAATCCGCGTTTTATTTGCTCTTTTAATAATGGAACAACATTATTTATATTAACTCCTATGTAATACTCTATATTGTTGTTGTTTATTGATGCATTACCAAAATATCCGGGAAAAATTATTTTCCTAAATAAATTAACAATATCTTTTAGTTTACTATGCGAAGGCATAAGTTCGTTGTTAACAGGCGAATGATAAACAATATCGAGATATTCTTTATTCGATAATGTTTTTATTATTTTATCTATTTCTTTATTCATTTTTTTTAGTCTATAAAATTTTTAACACTTAAATATCGGTCTCCACCGTCGGGTAATATTGTTACAATTAATTTGTTTTTGTTTTTTATGTTTTTTGCAAGTTTTATTGCGGCATAAACATTTGCTCCTGATGATATACCGCAAAATATTCCTTCGGTTTTTACAAGTTTTTTTGCTGTTTTAAAAGCATCGTTATCAGATGTTTTAATAATATCATCTATTAACGAAAGGTTAAGATTATCGGGTATAAAATTAGGTCCAATACCTTGTATGTTATGCAACCCCGATTTTTTTTCGGATATAATAGGAGAGTTCTCTGGTTCTACAATAATGGTTTTAATTTTTTTATTAAATTTTTTTAATTCGGTTGATATTCCGCTAAAGGTTCCTCCTGTTCCGAAAGCCGAAACAAATATGTCGATTTTTCCATCGGTTTGTTCTATAATTTCGGTTGCTGTTAGTATGTGCGACTCGGGATTGTGTTTGTTTTTAAATTGAGACGGAATAAAAACATTTGGTTCGGATTTTAATATTTCGTTGGCTTTTTCTATTGCTCCTTTTATGCGTTTATTGCTTTGTGTTAAAATTACATTTGCTCCAAATGCTTTTAAAATAGCAATTCGTTCTTTACTTACATGTTCGGGCATTATAATAGTAAGTTTTAGGTTTTTTACCGAGCAAACCATTGCTAAGCCTATGCCTGTATTGCCGCTTGTAGGTTCAACAATATGTGTTTTATCGTTTATTAGTCCGTTTTTTATAGCATTTTTAATCATATTAAGTGCAGGACGGTCTTTTATTGACCCTCCCGGATTTTGTCCCTCAATTTTAACAGCAATGTTTCCATAAAGATTTTTATTTATCTTGCTAAGATAAACCATTGGTGTATTACCTATTGTTTGTAATATATCGTTGTATATCATTATTTTATATTTGTATTTTTTTTATTCCATAAAATTAAAAATCTTTTAACTTTATTAAAATCATACGATTTGTTTTTTTCTAAATATCCCGAATCTTGAATATGCAATACTTTTCCTTTATCGTTAAGAATAACAAGCACCGGAAATCCAAAACGTTGCGGGTTTCCAAAAGTTTTTAATAAATCTAAATTTTTATTTTCTTTACTATAATTAACATAAACTACCTCGTAATCGGTTTTTTGAATCGAATCTAAAATATTATTGTTTTTTATATAATTATGTAAACGTATGCACCAAGGACACCAGTTGCCACCTATCTGAACATAAACGTTTTTATTTTTATCTGATGCTAATTTAATAGCTTTTTTAATATCGGCTTTTGCATTAGCTTTTGGATTGTAAACTTTAATATTTTGTTGCGAGAAAGAATATTCGGCAAAAAATAGAATTAAAAAAAACAAAATTAATTTATTAAACATTTCTTTAAATTTATAGATTTGCAATTAAATATACATTTTTTTTCAAAAGTATTATAAAAAAATCAAAAACCAATACAACTATTTTAATACTTAATTTGTCAAACAATAGCAATAAGAATAAAATGCAAGATGAAAAATTATTAATAAAAAAATGCTTAAAACATGACGAAAAGGCTCTAAGCGAACTTTATAATAATTTTTCGGGTAAAATGTATGGTATTTGTTTGCGATATGCTAAAAACAAAATGGATGCCGACGACTTATTGCACGATGGTTTTTTAAAAGTGTTAAAAAATTTACAAGCCTATAGAGGCGAAGGTTCTTTTGAGGGTTGGATGCGTAGAATAATGGTAAATACGGCTATTAACTTTTACAGAAAAAAAAGTAGTCATTACGATAGCGATATAGAAGATGCTTATGATTTAAGCGATAGCAGTTTTGATAATGCCTTGTCGCAAATATCTACTAACGAACTGTTAGAGTTAATACAAGATTTACCCGACGGATACAGATTAGTTTTTAATATGTTTGTTATTGAAGGATACAAACATCGCGAGATTGCCGAAATTTTAAATATATCGGAAAATACATCAAAATCGCAACTCTTAAAAGCTAAAATTACCTTAAAAAAGAACCTTGAAATAAAATATAAAATAACTGAAAATGTCAATAGATAATTTCGATAATATTATAAAAAATAAATTCGATAATTTTAGCGAAACTCCGCCTAATTATGTTTTTGATAATATAAAAAACGATTTTACTAAAATAAAATATAATAATTTTAATGCAAAATTTGTTAAGCTTGTAAGTTTATTAGGAGCAACTGCAATTATATCAACTATTATTTTATTAAATGTTTTTAACGATACAAATACTAATAAAAAACAAAAAAACCTTAGCACTAAAGACCTTAGCAATAATAATGTAACAAAACAAAATAATAATTTTTACACTAATGTTGATAAAAAAACTACGGCTAAATATCAAAATAATGATACAAAAAACAAATCAAATAAAGCCGATGCAATTACTATAAATAAAACCATAAAAGGTAAGATATTTAATATAAAAATTAATAATATCAAAATTATATATTCGTCAGATGATTTAATTATATCAAAAGACAAATCGTATTTTTATATTAAAAGTAATGACTACGGTATAAAAAAAATAATTATTAAAAAAGACAATAAAATTATAAATTATATTATTAATTTTATTAATACTGAAAATAATAATATTAACATTGCCGATAACGACAAAGAACAATCGAAACAAAATATAGCAGACAATAAAAATACAAAATCGGCAAATACTGATTCTGATTTTGATGCTAAGTTTATAATAAAATCGCCAACTTGTTATAACAGTAACGGTAAAATTTATACAGTATTAAATAATGGAGATTATACTTTTATTTGGAATGATAACTCAAAAGAACAAAACCGTAGAGATATAAAATCGGGTAATTATACAGTTACAATATCAAATAATAATATATCAAAAACATACTCGTTAACTGTTAACGATAGCGGTATTGTTAAAACAGAATTAACACACGAGGAATTAACATTACAAACTAATTATCCTATTTATTTTATAAATAAAACTACTATTGACAATAAAAAAATTAAAGATTTAAATAATTATAGTGTTTATTGGAGTTTTGGCGACGGAACATATTCAACCGACCTTAACCCCGAGCATTTATATACGAGTCCGGGAAATTATATTGTTAGTTTAAAAGTTACAGGCAAAGAAGGTTGCAGCGATTCTGTAACATATAAAGATATTATTATTCCAAAAACAATTATAAATGTTCCTAATGCATTTACACCTAACGGCGATGGAATTAATGATATTTTTAAATTGAGTATTAAATCAGTAAAAAATTTCGAATGTATTATTCTCGATAAATCAGGAAAACAAATATACAAATGGACTGATCCCGATAAAGGTTGGGACGGAAAAATAAATGGAAATAATATTGCCGACGATGGCATATATTACTATATAGCCAAAGGATTAAATTCTAATAACAAAGAGTTTGAAAAAACAGGTTTCTTTTATTTATTTAAAAACAAACAATAATTTACGATAATTTTTTAGCTATTTCTTTAAGCATAATTTTTGTCATCTCAGCCAAGTTATATTTATGTTGCCAACCCCAATCTTTTTTAGCTACACTATCGTCTATGCTTTTTGGCCAAGAATTGGCAATTGCTTGACGAAAATCTTCTTTATAAGTAATTTTAAAATCGGTAATATGTTTTTTTATCTCGTTGGCAATTTCTTTTGGATTAAAACTTATACCTGCTAAATTATAGCTAGAACGTATTTTAATTTTTTGTTTATCGGCTTCCATAAGTTCTATGGTAGCATTAATAGCATCTTCCATATACATCATAGGTAACGATGTTTCTGCCGAAAGAAAACATTCGTATTTTTTATTTTTAATTGCCTCGTAAAAAATCTCAACGGCATAATCGGTAGTTCCTCCGCCTGCCTCGGCTTTATATGATATTAATCCCGGATAGCGCAAACTGCGGACATCTACGTTAAATTTTTCGTAAAAATATTCGCACCAACGTTCGCCTGCAAGTTTGCTAATGCCGTAAACAGTGTTTGGATCCATAATATCAAACTGTGGGGTATTTGTTTTTGTTGTAGATGGTCCGAAAACTGCTATTGAACTGGGCCAAAAAATTTTATTAAGGCTTAATTCTTTTGCTACCTCCAAAACATTTAATAATCCTTGCATATTTATTTCCCACGATTTTAATGGATTTTTTTCGGCATTGCCCGATAAAATTGCAGCAAGATGATAAATTTCTTGTATGTTATATTTTTTGCAAACGTTTATTAAATTGTCTTTTTCTAAAACATTTAATGTCTCAAAAGTTCCGCTTGACATAATTTCGTCTGACGCTAATCTTATATCCGAGGCTATTGTATTTTCGTTTCCAAAACGTTTTCGTAGCTCAATAACTAAATCGGAACCTATTTGTCCCGATGCTCCTATTACAAGAATTTTTTTCATTTTAAAGATGTTATGTTGTTATTATTACAGTAAATATTTTTTATCAATATTAATAAAATATAATGATTAAAAAAAATATAATATATTACATTTTTTAGGTAAAAGCACTATCGCCCTCGCCGTCTTGTAAATCTAATTTTGTTATATCTTTAAATTTATTTAATAGTTTTGTTGATATTAAAAATGTTCGATATTGTGTTTTTTTATAAAAAAATTGTGACGATTTTTTTAGTTCGTTTATTAGTTCGTTATTAAAAGTAGTTACGTAATCGATTTTTAGATTTTTAATTTGGTCGATTATTACTTGCGATATAATGTTCATATTTTGTTTGTCGGCAAAAATATAAGGTGTTCGTAAATGGTTGTCGCGTATGTTTAACATTACAAAGCCAACAAACTTATTTTTGTAAAATATTTTAATGTTTGGTGCCAAAAATCGTTTGTTATATATAGAAAATTGATAACGTTTTTCGTCTATGTTTTTTTCTGTCGACGATAATATCCAAGGATAATTAATTATCCAATCAAGCTCTTTTTTGCTTCGTTTTGTAAGATTATTGTTGTTTGTTTTTTCGATAATTTTTAACGTTTCGTCATCTATATTGTCAACAAATTGTATTGTAATGTTTTTATCGAGTTTTTTGCTTACTATTTTATTTTTAATATCTATAAAAAAGTTTGAGCATAAGTCTATAAATTTTAATAACTTATATATTTTTTTTGCTTTTTTATTTTTATTCGGTAATAAAACGGCAAGATTTAACCTGCGATACAGCCTTAGTCCTTTATAGACTTTAAATTTGCTAAAAGCATAAATTTTATCGTAAGCATTTTTTGCTGTTTGTGTAAAATTTACTATAAACAAGTTACTATCCCAAGTTTTGTCGGCTTCGGCTAAAAGCTTAGGAGCAATGCCTTGCCCTCTCATCGATTTATCTACCCACATACAACTTAGCCATGCTATTTTTTGTTTTTTGTTATTAACAAAAATATAGTCGGGAACAGCACCAAGATAACCAATAAATTTATTATTGTTATAAGCCATAAACATTATAATATCGTTACTATCTAAACGTGGGTTATCTATGTGTGATAATGCTCGCGGAATAGATATGGGAATATTATCAAGCTCTTTAAACTCTTTGCTATCAACAAACTCTTTTAATTTTACAGCTGTTAATTTTTTTATTTCCACAATATTATTTTTATTAATGATAAATTACATTTTTATTAAATATTTTTTTAAACAAAAAATACAAATATTCTGCTTTAACCAATTTATCGGCAGGTATTAATGTTCCGTCCATGGCAAATCGTTGAAAATTTTTATTTAAATTATCAATTTTAAGTCCTGCTGTTGCAAACGAGTAATCTACAATATTATTTTTATAAATATAATTAAAAAAATCTAAGCTTACATTATAATCGGTAAACGGAAACGAAAATATTTTATGTTTAGGTTTAAAATTATCAGTTATAAATTTCATACTTTCGGTTGTTTGTTTAATTTGGTCGATATATTTTATTGTTCGATACTCGGGGTGTGACATTGAGTGCGAACCTATGGTAAATCCTTTTTTTATTAGTTCGTTTATTTGTTTTGTGGTTAAATAGGGTTTATTTGTTTGTAAATATTCATTAAAGTCTATATCAATTAAAACGGCTATTTTGTCTAAAATGTGTTTATTATTATAGTCGATTGATTTTATAATAGTATTAAAATTATTAACAGATAAGTGTAAACTTATATTTTTATTTATTTTTTTTATTAATAATTCTTTTTTTGTGTAATTTTTAAATTTTTCGATTATTATACTTGCTTTGTATCTGAAAAATAAATCTTTATTATCGATAAAATCGGTATTAACAAAAAAACTTGCAGGTATTCCCTTTTTTAATAAAATAGGAGCAATAACGTTATAGACATCGCTTAATCCATCGTCGAAACTTAAATGAAAAACAGGTTCTTTTACTGTCTTGTTATTTAATAAAAAATCTAAATCAACAGGTTTAAAATAATGTGTAAAAAAATCTAAATCGTTAATAAAAATTTTTTCGTTACGAACAGGATAAAGATTTTTTATATACTCATGATTTGTATTGCTAATACAATGATAAAAAGGTAAAAATATTACTTGATTAGACTTTGCTATTAATTTTTTTTCGGAAAATATTGGCGATATAAATCTTAAAAAATTAATTAATCCGTTTTTTATCATATTAAATTATTGTAGTTTGTAAAAAAAAAATTAGTTTTGATAAAAGTAATTATTTTTTTTATTTTTATGATAATAATAACAGGAGCATCACGAGGAATAGGTGAATTTTTATTAAAAAATTTTATTAGTAACGGCAACAATGTTATAGGAACATTTCTTAATACTAAACCCAATAATATCTATAAATCTAATTATTACAAATTAGATATTGCAAATATCGATAATGTTAAATTGTTTTTTGATAAAATAAAAAATAAAATAAATAACATTGTTTTAATAAATTGTGCAGGAACAAATTATAATTCGTTTGCACATAAATCCGACCTTAAATTATGGAAAAATGTTATTGATGTAAATTTAACGGGAACATTTAATGTTATTAGCGAGGTTTTGCCAATAATGCGTAAACAAAATTATGGAAGAATAATAAATTTTTCGTCTATTGTTGCACAAACCGGAATACCCGGCACAAGTGCTTATGCAGCATCAAAAGCAGGTTTGTGGGGATTAACAAAAAGTATTGCCGTTGAAAATGCAAATAAAGGAATTACAATAAACACTCTTAACCTTGGATATTTTAATATTGGAATGATTACACAAGTTCCAAAAAAATTTCAAGAACTTACAAAGCAAAAAATACCTACAAAAGAATTTGGAGACCCAAAAAATATTTTTTCTACAATAAATTATATCATTAATAACGATTATTTAAATGGGGCTTCAATTGATATTAACGGTGCTATTATTTAAAAAAAATAATTAAATTTGAACAAAATTAAAAACTAAAAAAATAATAAAATGAATTACGAAAATATTATTGTAGAAATTAACGGTCCGGTTCAAAAAATAATTATTAACCGACCAAAACAATTAAATGCTCTTAATAAAGCAACTTTTGTTGAATTAGAAGATGCCATAAATTTGGCATATAATAACTTTGATGTAAAAGGAGTTTTAATTACAGGTTCAGGAGATAAGTCGTTTGTTGCAGGTGCCGATATAAAAGAATTTGCCGATTTTACACCTGAACAAGGCGAGGAATTAAGCCTTAACGGACAAAGAATTTTTAAATTAATAGAAAATTGTCCAAAACCTGTTATTGCAGCAGTTAACGGATTTGCACTCGGCGGAGGTTTAGAGTTAGCAATGTCTTGCCATATACGAGTTGCATCTGATAATGCACGTTTCGGACAACCCGAAGTTAGTTTGGGTGTTACTCCCGGATACGCAGGAACACAAAGATTAACACAACTTATAGGAAAAGCAAAATCGCTTGAATTATTAATGACAGGCGAGATGATAAAAGCCGATAAAGCTTTAGACTTAGGTTTAGTTAATTATGTTGTTTCGCAAGACGAATTAGAAAATAAGGTAAATGATATATTTAACAAATTATTTAAACAATCGCCTGTTGCCATAGCCGGAGTTATTGCTTGTGTTAATGCTTTTTACGATTACGACAAAGACGGTTTTGCTACCGAAGCCAAAGAGTTTGGAAAATGTTTTGCTACCGAAGACTTTAAAGAGGGAACAACCGCTTTTATGGAGAAACGTAAAGCTAATTTTCCGGGTAAATAAATTTGCATTTATAGATAAAATATAATTTTATGCTAAATTATTGATATATAATAATTTAGTGTCGAATTACTTAAAATATGCATAATTATATAACGAACTATATTATAACGTTGTATGTTTTTATGTAATTTCTTTTGTTATTATACGTTTGTCAACAGATAATAGTCGTTGGTCAAAAAATAATAGCTGTTAGTCAAAAAATATTAATAACCTGAGTTCGATATAAGAATTAATATTTTTTTTGAAAAAAGGATTATTTTTATTATCTTAAAGCATTAAATAACAGAAAGATAATGTAAAAATAATCCTTATGAATAAGAATGTAAATTTAGTAGAAATTTTCTACATAGCAGACGAATTTTGCAAAAAATTTTATAAAACCATACAGGGACATACCTTAACAGAAAATAACCTTAAAAAGAATAGAAATAAACCATCAAAACTTAACGATGCTGATTTTAATAGCCTTTCATTTGGGTGGTTTTAGAAATCTTAAACACTTTTATATTAACTATGTACAAAAACATCTAGTTAGTTACTTTCCTCAAACAGTATCATATAACAGATTTGTTGAATTACAACAAAAAGCATTATTTCCAATGGTTGTATTGTTAAAAACATTAAGATTAGGCGAAAATACCGGTATCTCTTTTGTTGACTCAACCCCCATAAGAGTTTGTAAGAATAAAAGAATATATAATCATAAAGTTTTTAAAGATGTAGCAACAAGAGGGAAATCAACTATTGGCTATTTCTTTGGTTTTAAGTTACATATTATAATAAATGACAAAGGAGAAATATTGAATTTTGTAATTACACCTGCTAATGTTGATGATAGAGAACCGCTAAAAAACCCTAATTTTTTAAAGAATGTATTTGGTAAATTATTTGCTGACAAAGGATATGTTTCAAAGAAACTATTTGAAACACTTTTTGTTGATGGAATTAAATTAATTACCGGAATAAGAAACAATATGAAAAATCAATTAATGTCAATATCAGAAAAAATTCTACTTCGTAAACGTTCTATAATAGAAACTGTTAACGATGAATTAAAAAACATATGTCAAATTGAACATTCTAGACATAGAAGTTTAGCTAATTTTTTAACAAATATGATTTCAGGATTATTAGCATATTCTTTTTTACCTAAAAAACCTAGAATTAAATACGAAACAGTAAATACATACGGACAATTATCTATATGCTAAATAGTTGCTTATATCGAACTCAGGTTAAAAGAAAATACTGTTAATAATTAGCTGATATATAGGGTGTTATTTGTTTTTGGAAGTGTGTAATTAAAAAAAATCCCGTAAATATTTGTTTACGGGATTTTTTATTATTTTATTGCTTAATATATAGTATTTTAATAGTTTTTG
>JALSQC010000143.1 GCA_026985625.1 Bacteroidales bacterium
AATATTCCGTCTAATTGGTTATTTATGTATCGTGTTTCCATACGAGTTTTTCCGTTGTCGTAGTATTTTCGCCATATACCGTTTTTTTTTCCGTTTTCCCAATTTATTTCTTCTGATGTTTTTCCGTTGCGATAAAAATTTTTAGATAGACCGTTGCGTATGCCGTTTTTATATGTTTCTGTTGCCATAAGTGCTTCGTCTATACCGTAAAACTGCCAAACACTGTCTTTTACATTAGTGTTTATGTATTTGCCTTCGGCCATTTTTTTTCCTGTATCCCAGTATAATGTTGCGTATCCGGATTGATTTTTATCGTATTTAATTTTTAACATTAATTCTCCGTTTGAATAGAATCGTAAATAGTCTCCTACAAGTTTATCGTTAACAAAGTATGCTTTGTAAGCAATTTTTCCGTTTTTGTATGGTTTTTCCCAGCGTCCTTGTTTAAATCCGTTTATATCTCGGTAATTTTTTAGTGTATCTCCTTTTTGTCCTACATTTTGAGATAATATATTTGTTGATATTAAAATTAAAGAAAATAATGTTATTAATTTCATTTTTTTGTAAATATAGTTTATCATTAATAAAACGAAAATACTAAATTATTTGTATATAATATAAATTATAAAATTAATTTTCGCCTGTTTGTGCATAAAATTCTCTTTGTGTAATATCTTGATTTTTTTGTTGTAAATAAGATTTATCAACAAAGTAGTATATTCCGCCCCAGTCGTGCATAACTTTTAAATATATTGTTACTTTGCCATTTTTATTAATAATAACTTTTTTTATTTTTTTATGTTTGGCAGTAATATTTTCTACTGTTTTTGTGTTAGGATATTTTTTTGCTAATTCTTTATTTATTTTTTCTTCGTCTATTACAGGTTTCGAGATTTTTTTATTTTGTTTTTTATTAATTTTTGTTGTGTCGTTATTTTGTTTAGTTTCTGGTTTTTGAGATATATTTATTTTATCGGGTATATTTGTTGTGTCTTTTTTATCGAATAAAACCGGCGATGTTATAATAGTTTTGTTTGTTGTTGTATTTTTTTTAGATTTTTGTTTTATTAACGTATCTTTATTTATGTTATAATACGATATAAGTGAGTCTATATTTTTTTGATTTTCGCGATTTTTTGCTAATGCTGATGTGTCTATATCATAAAAAAAATTGTCTGATTTATTTTTTTTATTTTCTATTGCTGTTTTTTCTTTAATTTTATCTATAATTTTTTGAGCTTCTTCTTTATTTGCAGCAATATCGTATTTTATAAAAATGGTTTTTATATCCTCTAATCTAAATTGTGGTAATTTTTCGTTTGGATTTAATCGCTTTGCAGCTTTATAATATGATACACTCTCGTTATAGTGCTTGTTTTTGTATAATTCGTTTGCTATTTTAATGGTTTCTTTATATAAATTATTTATAGAATCGTTTTTGGATATTTGTGACAACAAATTTAACGGAATAAAAAAGCAAGTTATTATTACTAATGTTTTTGTCATATTAATATAATTAAAAAAATATTATTTTATTGATAATCAGGTTAAAATGTAACTTTTTGCAAATATATCTCGTAATTTAAAATAAAACTATTTATTAACCTTAAAAAATTAAAAATTATGAAAACTTTAAAATGAGAATATTAAAAAAACTTAATTTAATATTAGGTTTTTTCGTAGTTTTATCATTATCTGCGTTTGCCCAAAATGATAACAATACTAAAATTAATAAAACAATTAATCTTAACAACTTTAACAAGATAGTTTTAAATGGTAAAATAAATTTATTAATTGATCAAAATCAAAGTAATTATGTATCGTTTAAAACTAAAAAAGAAAATCTCAGTAAAATAAAAATAGATGTTAAAGATAATATTTTATTTATCTCATCTGATTTAAATTCAAGTATAAATATTTATTGTTCGTTTGTTTCGCTTTACGGCATTACTGCAAAAAATAATGCTAGCATAAAAACAACAAAAAACTTTGAGACTAATAAATTAGCAATAAATTTAGATTATTCGTCTAATGCATATATTTATGTAACATCTAACAATTTGTTGTTAACTGCAAGTGGCGAGGGGGTTATAAACTTTGGTGGCGATGTTTACAATTTAATATTATATTGCAATAATTCGATAATTTTAAATGCCGATTTATATGCATATGTAATTAACGGTACTATTGGCGATGATGCCGAGGTTACACTTACAGGCACAACCGACGAATTAAGTTTAAACGTAAAAAACGATTCTTATTTAAAAGCTTTTGGTTTAATTACACGCGAAACTAATATTAATGCAACTGATTATGCCGATGCATGTGTAAATGCAAGCGAGAGTTTATATTTTATAGGTAAAAAAGAAAGTTCGTTATATTTTAAAGGAAATCCTAAAAATATAAATAAAGATGTTTCTTCCGGTTCTTTAATGCAACCTTACGGATACAATAAAATTAAATTAGCTTTTAAGTAAAGATTTATTTGCTCCAATATAAATAACAAGTAACGATATAATTGTTATGTAATGACCAATGTCATTATAGTTAAGATATTCTGTAAAAGAATATCTTTTTATTTGAAAAAAAACCGAGACCAATGAAATTAAAATTCCTGTATAAATAAATGTATATGCATTATTTTTTTTTGATTTTATTATACTTTTTACAAGAACAAATCCAAGCATTATAACTATTGCATTAATCTCCATAAATAAAAAATTGCAATAAAAAATTGCAAAAAATAATAAGCTAAGACTAATAAAAATAAAACCTAATTTAAAAATTTTATTATTATTTTTATATAACTCAATTGCGGGAAATAATAGCGATAAAGCCAAAAAACTCCAAGATAAAAATCTTAATAAATTATTACTTTCATCAAAATATCCATGCCAAAATCCTCCTGCAAATGCAGATATACCCATAAATAAAAAAAATAAACTCCAATTAATATTTTTTTTTATCAATAAAATAAAAAATGTAATAGCAAAAAAACCTAATACTAAATCACTTATCATTATTTTTTAACTTTATATAAAAAACCTACGCTTATTAATTCTTTAAATTGTAAACGTTTGCTATATTTTATTATTTGTTTTTTTCCGTTCTCTATTTTATAAATAGGGATATCTATATCGTCATCGTAAATTAAATTAATATTTATGGTTGTAGACAAATAGTCGTTAATTTTTAAAAATAATTTAGATTCAAAATTTATATCAATATTCTCAGGATTATAAAAATAATTACTAAATAACTCTATTTTATTATTTAAAAGAACATTTTTATCAAGATTAAATGCTGTTTTAAAAT
>JALSQC010000144.1 GCA_026985625.1 Bacteroidales bacterium
AAAATATAACTTTTTTAGAATATAATCGCTAAAAGTTATAACTTTTAGCGATTAAGTTCCCTAAATGTCTTGTTTATTGTTTTTCTCTCAATTGATTACACAACTTGTTCCGGTATATTGGAAAATTAAAATAGATTTTTGGCTGAGAAGTGTTATTATAAATTTACTTGCCTGTTAATTTATATTTGTATAATCTAAATATAAATATCATTAAACCTAACTGCGATTTAAAACGCTTAGGCTCTTTATATAATCTATATAACCATTCTATACCATTATTAACAAAAAAATCAGGTGCACGCTTTAGTTTACCCGCTAAAATATCTAAACGACCACCTGAGCCAATAAATATTATCTCAGGGAATTTTTTATTTAATTCAGCACTCAACATTTCTTGCTTTGGCGAACCTAAAGAAATCATTACCATTTGTGGCTTTGTTTCTTTTAATTTTTTTTCTATTTCTGTTTTATCTTTAAAAAAACCATTATTTCTACCTACAATATTAATATTAGGATATTTAACTTTGACCTTTTCTACTGCTAATTTATTATTTTCTTCGGTTGTTCCTAAAAAGAACATTCTTAAGTTATGTTTATCTGCAATATCTAATGATAAGCCGGGTAAATCTAACTTAATTACCTTTTGTTTATGTAAAGTTTTAAATGCGATTAAAGCACCTGCTCCATCAGGTGTTTGAATTAAAGCATTATCAATTGCTGATTTAGTATCAGAATCTTTATTATATTTTACAATTTTTAACGCATTTATAGCAGCAGTATAACCGCCTTGTTTTTTATTTATTTTATCTAAAATAAAATCTTCTACTTCTTTTGGGGAAGTAACATTGTAACACGGGCAATTTATTAATTTGTATTGTTTCATTATTTTTCACATTTTCAATTTAATAATCTAAAAACTCTGTTTTAGATTAACTTCGTTGAGGGCTTCGCCGTTTAAAAGGGTATATTTTTATTTTGTTTACTTTTATTGGGTTCATTTATAAATTATTTGTTTATAGCCGTTTTTTAGTTTTTAAGTAATATGTTCTTGAAAAATTATGTTGGGGTTGTTCAGTCTTAGACTACGCTCAGACTGACAATGCTCGGGTTAACAATGATACTCAGATTAACAACTACACTTAAGCTGACAAGATTCTTGGGCTGTTCTTAAGATGTTCCGGTTAGAACAATTCTCTCCGATTGATAATTCATTAATCGTTTTAAATATTATGTTGCTGGTTATTTTTGTCCTATGTCACCCTGAGCGGAGTCGAAGTGTGTATCATTAGCTTATTCCTTACTATGATTAGAATTGAAATAAATATGCGAGGTGTTATTTTCTATAAAAAAATAAATACCGGGCAATAAAAAAATCTGTTTTTAGCTATTGTAACCTTACATGTGTTGGTTTAGTATTTTTTCTACTTCTTTTTTGTTAAAAAATTCGTTAAATAATTAATAACATATTCTTTCCGGCAAATTAGTAAATACTGACAACTAACAATTTATAGTAAAAATATGCTATATTAACTACTAATTACACATTATTAATTAAATATTGCTAATTGTTTTATAGTTCTTTGCTCAAAAATTCTTTTAGTGTTAAATGTTCTATTCCGTTATAGCTGTCTAATTTTATATCATCAAGGCTAACTACCCATTTAGGAAAGTTGTCTTTTATTTTTAATAGATTACCAAATTCTCGTTCTACTTCTTTTTTTGAATTGAGATATGTTGTTGCCTGAATATACATTTTTTTATTTTGTTTAACACAAACAAAATCTATTTCTTTATCGTTAAATTTACCTATTTTAATTTCATAACCTAACATTTTTAAATGATTGAATATCATATTTTCGGTTATTTTAGCAATATCATCGGATTTAAATCCTGTAATTGAGTTTCGTAAGCCAATATCGTTAAAATAATATTTTTCGCCTATTTCAAAGCTTCGTTTGCCTTTAATATCGTATCGTTTTATGCTATGAACCAAAAATGCATCGGATAAAAAATACAGATAATTTAATACGGCTTGATTGGATATTTTTATTTTTTGTGATTTTAGATAATCGCTAATTTTTTTTGCAGATACCAAATTGCCTATATTGTCGGCAATAAAATAACTTAAATCGTTTAAAAAACGAATATTTCTAATGTTATTGCGTGAAACAATATCTTTTAATAAAATAGTTTGATAAATATTTTTAAGATAATCGAAAACAATCTCATCGTTTAATTCGAGATGCTTAATGTATGGATGCCCGCCATATCGCATATATAGTTTTAAACTTTCGTGTGTATTCGGTAATTTATTAAATTCTAGAAATTCTAAAAAACTTAAAGGATAAATTTCTATTTTTATATATCTGCCACTTAAAAATGTTGCTAACTCACCCGAAAGTAAATTAGCATTGCTACCTGTACAATAAATATCGTAGTTTTGCTCTGCTTGCAACGAACGCAAGGCATTTTCAAAATTCTCTATTTCTTGTATTTCGTCAATTAATATTGCTGCTTTGCTTGTTTTAAACGATTTTATATATCGAATTAAATCATCGTCGGTTTTTATGTGCTTATATTTGTGAAGTTCTTTGTTGATATGAATAACTTGTATTTTAGGATTGATACTTTTTAGTTTATCTATTATCTGCAATAAAAAATAACTTTTACCTACACGTCGCTGACCGGTTATTACTTTAATAATGTTTTGTGAAATAAACGGCTGTATTTTATTTATATAATATTTTCTTTCTATATATTCCATTATACTGTAAACTTTCTGCAAATATAGCAATTCTTTCTATCATAATAGAAACTTTTATATTTTTTTGTGTTTCTTGCCACAGATTACTGATAACTAAGGCTTTATAGTAAAGAGTATGCTGTATTTAATAAGCTAATATTTAACCACAAATTTACACTTATGTTCTCAAATTGTTTTTTTCTCCCGCAGATACCGCAGATGTAAGCAGAGTTTAATTACTAATTGCACATTATATAATTACCAATTTCTAATATCAATTATATTTACAAGGTAAATTAATCATAAAATTACATTATGAACTCAACAAAATTTTCTTTATTTATTACTGTAAATTCAGAATTAGGATAGGCATTACTGAATGTTTTTGACAAATATGCTTTTGCATTATTATTCCATTTTATTTCGTAGGCATAAATCTTTCCGTCTCGTTCTTCTATATAATCTATTTCTTGTTGAGCGTGTGTTCGCCAAAAATATTTATTTGCCCAAATATTATTATAATGAGTGTGTTTTATTCTTTCGGTTATAATAAAGTTTTCCCATAATGCTCCAATATCTTGTCGTAAACCGGGCTGATTAAAATTCGCAATTAGTGCATTTCTTATACCATTATCATAGAAATAAATTTTGTGCGATTTTTTTAATTCTTTTCTTAAATTACGACTAAAAGAGCTTAATCGATAGATGACAAAGCTTTTTTCTAAGAGTTGAATGTATTTTTCAATGGTTTGGTTATCAAGACCTATTGTTTTGCCTAATTCGTTATACGAAACCTGATTACCTAATTGCAATGCTAATGCTTGTAAAAGTTTTACCAACTTATCGGGTTTTTTAATATTTTGCCACATTAAAATATCTTTGTATAAATAACTTTCGGATAGTTGTTTTAAGATTTCTTTTTCAGAACCCGGGTTATTTACCACATCGGGATAATATCCATATATTAAACGATGATTTAATAATCGTTTTTCTTGTAACAAACTAATATTATTTACCATTTCTGCAAATGATAAAGGGAACAACATATATTCCCATTTCCTACCGGTTAACGGCTCGTTTAGTTTGTTGCTTAAATCGAATGATGATGAACCTGTGGCAATTAATTGCTTGTCTTGTAATTGGTCGGTTATTAATTTAAATTTTAATCCTACATCATTTATTCGTTGTGCTTCGTCAACTATTATTATTTTATATTTATTAAATAAAACTTTAAATTGTGTTGATGATGCTTGATTAAAAATTTCTCTAACATCTTGCTCATCGGCATCTAACCACAACACATCGCTTGATGTAAAAAGCTTTTTTAATAATGTTGTTTTACCTGTTTGACGAGCTCCAACTATTATTATTGCCTTATTTTTATTAAGTTTTTCTTTTATGTTGTTTTCTAATAATCTATTTATCATTTGTTAAATATTAGAGTGTAATCGCAAATTTACTAACAATTTTGCGAATTAACACGCATTATTTATAAAAATTGCATTTACGATATTTATTAACGACCTATTTTTTAATTACTAATTACACATTACCAACCAATATTCTTTTTATTTTCTGTCCACTGATTTACTCTGATTTATTTTATATTAAGTTTAACCACAAACTTTCACTTATTTTCTCAAATTGTTTTTTTTCCACGCAGATACCGCAAATGTACGCAGAGTTTTATACTAAGCTAATTATTAATTGTACATTACACATTGTTAATTGTATATTGCTAATTCTTTACAAACTGCCCATACTCCCCAATAGTTTCGTCTTTACGTATAAGTTTGGCAGGGTTGCCGGCTACTATTGAGAAATCTTCTATGTTTTTGGTTACAACCGAGCCTGCTCCTATAATGACATTATTTCCTATTCTAACACCAGGCATTATAATGGCATTGGCACCTATAAAAACATTATTACCAATTATTGTATCTAAAAAGGTTCCGTTACCCATTACGTAATTGTGTGTAAGTATAACTGCACCAGTTGTTATAACTGATTTTTTACCAATATAAATTCCTCTGGGATTAGTTTTATCTAAACGTGCTTTAAGCGATATTAAAGCCGATGGATGAATATGCATTCCATACACTTTGGTATAAACAAAATGTTTTAAGAATATGATTATTCTACGTATTAGGGTTCTTAGTTTTGACATAATTAAAGTTTTGAATATATTTTAATTAATTTTATTGCTTCGTTGTCCCAATTTACTTTATCGACTGCTATTTTTCTAGCATTATTTTTAATAATAGATAAATCCTTTTTTAAAAGATTATTTATTGCATTTGCAATAGTTTTCGGTGTTGTAATATCAAACGTTTCCCCAATATAGGTATTGCCATTATTTATTAATTGTTCTAAATTTTCGTAATTTGATACTACCAAAGGTAGCCCCGCCATTAAAGATTGAGAAACTTTATTTAAAGCTGAAAATTTAGAGTTTAAGCTTGTTGCATAAATTGGAATTACAGAAATATCAGCTCCTGATATAAAATGAACGATATCTTTAAATGGAACAGGTCCCGTAAAATGAACTCTATTTTGGACATTGTTATTTTTAGCAATATCTAACAAAACTTGCTTCGTATTGCCTATAACATTACCAATAATATAAAAATTTAAATTTTTATTAATTTGTGGTAATGCTTCAATAACTTTATCAACACTTTGGTTAAGACCATATGTAATATTACCAATAAAAATTAGGACTATTTGATTATTTGGAATATCTATAATATTACGAATAGATTTACTTCTATCTATTTCTATAATTGGTTCATTGTTTTCTATAATTTTAGGCATTTTACAGTTATAGTGTTTAGCAAATAGTTCTGCTCGTTTTTCGTTTGCTTGTAGTATTACATTGGCGATTAATATTAATAGTCGCTCTTTAAAAACATCAATTAAGGTTACTAATTTATTTCGTAAACGTTCCGGATTGTGTCTTTTGTGGTAATTAAGTTCGTGAGCATCGAAAATTAGTTTTTTCCTATATAGTAGTTTAAAGAAAATTGCAACAAAAGTGCTTTCTAAATTATGTAAGTGATAAATGTCGAATTTCTCTTGCAAAAAGAATTTAAACAAAAAAGCATTGAAAAATAACACATTAATTATTTTACGTTTTGATTTTTGAGGGTATGCTATTATTCTTATATTATTTTCGGTATATTCTGATAATTCTTTATTTTTTTTACTTATTCCTACAAAAGTAACATTGTATCCTGCTTTTGCTAAACTAAAAGCTTCTTTACGTGCCCGAGAGGCAAATTGGACATCTGCTAATTCGAATATTACTGTTTTTTTCTTCATTTGTTTGTTAATACACATAGTTTTCAAAAATTAAAGACTATAATCCAACACTTTAGAATAATTAAAATAAACATATAAAATAATTATCCCTATTAAGTATAAAGTAAAAATCAGATAATTTTTAGACTTAAACTTACTTATTCCTACAGAAGCGAAATAAATATAAAATGGTAAAATCGGCAGGAACATTCTATAAAGCAAACTTAATCCTCCAATTGATAAAGTTATAATGTATAAAATATTAAAACTTGCGAAAAAAATATTTTTCTTTACAAATCTGATATCAAAAAAACATAAAATAAAAAAAAACGATAAAAACGATTTTACAAAAGTGTCGGCTATCTGGCTATAGTGTGTAATTTTTGATAGCTTTTCAAGATTAGTATTAATAAATGTTGGATATGGACCGGTTAGTGTCATAATCATTTGTGGTGGTAATCCTATAAACGAAGATGCTATTGAGTTTTTTCCCCGTTTTTTTATTACATTATATGAAAGTATGGTTTGGTCAGATTCTGAAGCTTGATAATATTTATCGGTTTCGTCGCCTGCCGAACTAACAGAAAAAAATACAAACATTGACATTCCCACTACAAAAATTAACCCTATTTTAGAAAGTAATGAGAGGCTAATATTTTTAGACCAAAAAAGATAAATAACAATTGAAAGGATAAAAAATATAGCAATAACTGTTCTGAAAGTAAAAAGATAAATAATTAATAACGAAATTAATATAAACTTCAATAATTTTAAGTTTTTAGTTTGAAAGGATATTATCAATTGATAAGTTGTAAATAATATTGTCCAAATAAAAATAATTTCTTTTAAATGTATCCCTACATAAAAATTTAGAATCGGGATAAGAGACATGATAACTGCCGACAAGCGAGCAACTTTATCGGTATCTATAAGTTGAATAATTTTATACAGTAAGACTACTGACCATGTGGCAAAGAACAAGTTAACAAGTCCCGCAAAAAAAATACTGTTGCCAAATATAAAATAAATTGCTCCGTAATAAATAAAGGCCCCTGTATCGGATAAAGCAAAATCTTTGGTGAGTGTAAAGAAATTTAAGATGTTGTTGCCAATTTTTATTCCGGTTGAATAATAAAAATAATAATCGGAGGTGGTGATAATGCCGACACCATATTGTTCTTTTAAGAAAAGATATGTAAGGATTAATGCGGATAATTTTATAATAATATTTACGAATACTAATGTTTTGATAAATTTATTGGTCGAAAAAACAATGGTGCTCCTGTAGAATAATATTATACCTGTAAAAAAATAGACAACTAAACCAGACTGCCCTAATAACCAGTAATCTGGTATCAATTTAACCGGAAGCAAAAAATATATAAGTAAAATAGTAATTACATAAAAAGGTATTCCTAAAAAAAAAATATTTATTTTAATTCTTTCGCTCATTAAACTTTTAATTACTATATATTTATAAAATTAAAAAACGACATCCTGTATTTTTCTATGGTAAATTGCTGTGCGTTTTCTTGTGCCTCCCGTGTTAAATGAGTTACATGCTCTTCGTCATTTATACATTTTTTGAAAATACGAAATAAGTCTTCTCCTGATTTATATTTCAATGAGGATGTTTCCAACTCAGGTAAAATCTCGTAATCTTTAGGATAAATGCCGGGAATAGCATAAGATATACTTTCTGCCATTCCTGAACAGAATTTACCATATTTATAATAATTCATATTGATAATATTTAAGGTAAAATCCGTTATGGCAATATGTTCCCTATAAATATTTTCAGGAATAAATGTTTCGTCAAATATTTTAATTAATTCAAATTCCGCCTTTTTGTTAATTTCTTTTGCTTGATTAATAACTCTATCAGCAAAATCCGTTTCTTTATTTTTTACAGCCCCGAGAAAGATAAACTGAATATTACTTAAATTTGGAATATTATATTTTATTAATAACTCAACAGCTTCAAAAAAAACAGTGTAATTTTTTCTTAAAGGTTCTATCCCTCCTGTTACGGTAAAGTTTATTCCTTGATGTTCAATCTTTTTTAAATGATTTTCTCCGTGATAAAAATTAAATGGTAAAAACAGCATTTTTTTATATAGATGTGATTTCATCATTTCAATAATACTTCTGGATGAGAAAAGTATCCCATCGGCATTTTTCATCTGTTTTTTATAAATGCTTTTCGTAATAAAATTACTTACAAAATCCCAATTAAATAAATGATAAATATTTAGATAAGCATCTCCAAACAGGATATCTATAAAAGCATATCTGCATTTAGGTTTTAGAAATAAATGGGAAAAGGTTCCTTTTCTCCCCCCATTGGGTGAAACAACCAAATAATCTAAGTTTTTTGTTTTTTTTGAAACTTCGCGGTTATATTTGTTCAAATTATGTCCGTCATAAACAAAAAATGAAACTTGACTTTCAACACTTGGATTTAATGTTAGAAGCAATTTTTTCATTTTAGCAGATACAAATAATGTAATCTGATTGCTTGAAGGATCTAATATTTGAATAAAATCACTTAAAAATGTATGATGAATACTTAAAAGATAAACGCCTATTTTCATTAAAAAAGATATTTTTTAAATAACGAAAGAATTAAAACATCATGGTATTTATTATTAATAAAAACATCTTCCTTTAATATGCCTTCTTGTTTAAATCCAATATCCTCATATAGCTTAATAGCCGCTAAATTATTACTAACCACTTCCAATAAAATCTTATGAAAGTTAAGTATTTTAAACCCATAATCTATCATTAATTTGGTCGTTTCTTTGCCATAACCTTTCCTTTGTGTGCTTTTATCTCCAATGATAATTCCAAAATAAGCATTGCGATTAACCCAATTAATATTGAGAAACTGGGTGAATCCTATAACTTTATTTGATTGGTTTTCGACAATTGTAAAAAATATTGTTTTGTTTGAGGTGTCGTTTGCTATTTTTTGGTACCAACTTTCTTCCATCTCTGCTGTTATGGGAAACGGATGGAGAATAGCATTCTGTTTAATTTCCAAATCGTTTCGCCATTGCCTGAAAATTGTTATATCTGTTTTTTCGACAGGTCTTAGGGTGATTTTTTCTCCTGTAATCATATTTTTTTTGTTTTAATTAAGCTTATAAATTTATTAGTATAATATTCGGCTTTTTGTATTACTTGTTTTTTATTTGAGGCTGTTACAATAACAACTCCGCTTCGCTGAGCACTATGGGTTACTTTATGAACCATATCACCTTTATTTAGAAAAAAATGAGTAAAAACAACATCATCATTTTCCTCAAGTTTTTTAAAATTGCCTATTGAAACTATTTTTGTGCCTACAGGCAAAGAGAAATATTTTACAAAAGTAAAATTTTTGTCCGTTTGTTTTAATTCTGGTTCTATTCCAACACTCATTAAAATAGTTGCTTTATCTAAATCAACACCACAAGAGTTTTTTGTTAAATAGGAACTGATAAAATCTCCTCCCATTCTGGGTCCGACCTCAATAACAACAGGACCGTTTGGCGATAACTTTATTTCCGTATGAGTTACCGTATTATCAAGATTTAGTGAATCAATAGCATTACCAACTACTTGAGCAATTGCTTTTTTATGTTCTTCGGTTAATTCGGCAGGTTGAATATGTCCCATCTCAACAACTTCGGGGAATGGGGTAATTATTTTTTCGGTAAACTGAACAATAGTCGTTTTTTTATTAAAAGTTACGGCCTCAATACTGTATTCTTTTCCTTCAATAAACTCTTCAATCAAAAAATCGCCTTGCTTTGAGAATGAAACGGTAATATCAATAAATTTTGAAATATCCGTAAATTTTTCTATCCTGAATACTCCCCGGCTGGAATGTGCATCTACAGGTTTTATAATTAAAGGATAATTAAAATCCTCAATGCTCTTTTTAGAAAGTTTACTTTTGTTTTTAAAATATTTATATTTTGCTACCGGCACATTATTTTCACCTAAAACCTTTTTCATTTGATACTTATTCAGACTTTGCTCTATTATCTCGGGCGAATTGAAGATATATCCTTTTTCTTGTGCCAGTTTTGCCATTAGTCGCAACGGATTCTCCATTTGTGAGGTAGCAATTCCTGTTATATTATTTTCTTCGGCAATTTGCTTGGTTGCCTGATAATCGTTCGCATCTATCCTATAAAACCGATGTGCAATATTTCTTCCGACAGCATGGAGTGAGGGGTCAATTACAATTGATTTAAAACCCAAATCATTACATACTTCAATTAAGGTTAATTGATTTATTCCGCCTCCAAAAATTAAGATAGACTTTTTAGTCATAGTATTAATAAACCGTATTTTATCAAGAGAAAATCTTTCTAGCAGCCTTAATCACATTCTCAACTTCATTTTGCGTTAACGACGGATAAATCGGCAATCGCAATAATCTACTGAAAAACTTCATGGAACCTTGCATTTCTTTATCCGTAGCCATTCCTTTATAAAACTTATTGCGATGGAGCGGTGTATAATGCACATTAGACATAATGCCCTCGGCTCTTAAAGCGTCCATTATCCAGTACCTCTGTTCAGGCGAAACCAAAATACCAAATAAATGCCAGTTTGGTTTTGAATTATCTGTAATTCTGATGAAATCTAGTCCACGAATATTTGCCAATTCGTTTTTATAATATTCTGCAATTTGTGTTCTTTTTTGTGTAATCTCTTCAATTTTATTCAACTGTGTAATTCCTAAAGCTCCAAGAATGTTCGATTGCACAAACGAACTTCCTATATCAACATATTCGTAAAATCCACGGTCTTTGTTGTCAACCAAAAAAGATTGTTTATCGGTTCCTTTCTCACGCATAAAAGTAACCCGTTTTGCAATCTCGTCGTCGTTAGTAAGCAAAGCACCGCCTTCGCCGGTTGTCAGGTTTTTTGTTCCGTGAAAACTAAAAGTTGAAACATCTGCCAAAGTTCCTGTTTTCCTGTTTTTATATTCTGCCCCTATTGACTGTGCTGTATCATGAACAACATACAAATTATGTTTTTTTGCAATCGCATTAATTTCGTCCATCTCGGCAGGATTTCCTGCATAATCTACAGGAACTATTGCAACAGTTTTGTTTGTAATTAATGTTTCTATTTTACTAACATCAATGTTGCCATTATCGGGATAAACATCGCACAAAACAATTTTCAGATTATTTAAAAGCGGGCCTAATGCCGAAGAAGTATATGTAAAATTTGGGACAATGACTTCGCTGCCGGCAGGAAAATTTTTTGCTTTAAAAGCCAAATCTAAAGCTGTGGTGCACGAATTTGTAAAAAAAACATGTTTTACTCCTAAGTAGTCTGCCAATTTTTTTTCAAACTCCATACATTTGGGACCATTGCCGGAAATGAAAGTTGTTCTTGTTGTTTCATCAACTGCCTTAAAATCATCTTCCAACAAATATGGTTTGTGAATAAGAACTTTTTCTTTTGTAATTGGAGTTCCTCCATTAATGGCAAGTAAATTATTTTGCTTATTTATCATCTGTTTTTAAGCTTTAAATATTAGAATAAGGACTTTTAAAATCAACAGCCGAACAAACTTTTGCAAGTTCTTTAATACCATCTTCTACGGTTATTGTTGTATCAAATCCAAGTTTTTTAATTTTGTCGTAACTTACTACATAATCTCGTTTATCGGCATCTTCGCCAACATCGGCATAATGCACATATACATTGGTTTGTTTTTTTATTAGTTCACAGATTGCTTCTTTGCTGTAATTCATTTTTTCGGAACCGACATTGTAAACATTATTAACCATTTTATCTTGGTTTTCGATTCCAAACAAAAATGCTCTGCCCATGTCATGTACATGAATGAAAGTTCGCATAAAATGTTTTTCGTAAACTACCAAATAACCTTCTTTTACAGCCTTGTATGTAAAATCATTTACAAGCAAATCTAATCTAAGTCTTGGCGAAACACCAAAAGCAGTAGCAAAACGCCAAGCAATAGTATTGCGTTCTTCCAAAAGCATCTTTTCTGCCAAAGTTTTGGTTTGTCCATAAAGACTTAACGGGTTTAACGGTGTTTCTTCGGTACATATTTCGTCTATAGAACCGTAATTAGACCCTGTTGAGCCATAAATAAGTAGTTGATTGTTAGATGTTACAGAAATAACATTTTTTGTTCCCGTAACATTAACAGATTCTGCTAAATCCGGGTCTTTTCGGCAAGCAGGATAGCCAACGATGGCAGCAAGATGAATAACAATATCTGCATCGGCAGCAACTTTCTTTAGGGCATTAAAATCTCTTATATCGCCTTTTGTAAACGAGAAATTAGGATTTCTAAAAAAAGGAAATATGGCATCGCCTCCAAACATTAAGTTGTCAAATACATGAACCTTAAAGTTCTTTTCTAATAATTGAGGGATTAAACTTGTGCCTACATAACCGGCACCACCTGTTATTAATACTTTCATTTTTTTAAATTTATATTATGTTTTTTATCTTCCTGTTACTTTCCATTTATCATTGCCAATAATATAGGGATTTATTCTAATGTCGTCATCTTTGGCTTGTTCCCAACGAATACTGCCGAGTGAAAACAAAACGGTATTATCCTCAAGACTAACCCATCCATTGGCATAAAGGGCAGGAACAATTAACACCGCATGATGCCTTGAACTCATCACAAAACTTTTTACCGCATCGGGATTACTTTCTAAGAATTTTTTTATTTCAATATCATCGTTTCGTTCGGCAACTTCAACAGGCAATTTCATTGTAATAAATTTAGCCGCACCATG
>JALSQC010000145.1 GCA_026985625.1 Bacteroidales bacterium
CTCATTTTATTTAATTTTAATGTTTATTTTTATTTTGTCTCTTGTCTCTTGTCTACTGTCTTTTTCTTACTCATGTTATCAAAAAAACTTTCCCCTAACCATAATAGTAAGGGGGGAGTTTTCAATTACTAATTTATATTAATTACCGTTATCTATATTATTTAAGGTGGGTTCTAAAAATTAGTTTTTTCTGTTGATTTATCGAATACCGTAGAACCCATTAACGATTTTCAATTAAATCTATCACAAAGTTACAATATTTTTTTAAGTTTTCATAATTTTTATTAAATATTTTCCCGAAACCAACCAACCAACCAACTAGCTAACTAACAGTATATTATATAATATTTAATCTTACTACTTGTTCATATCTAAATAAGTTGTATGCAAGATTAATTAATATGGCAATTGCATTAATTGTTATTATTATTGGTGTAATAATTTTTATTTTTTACTACCAAAAACATTTTGCTTAAATGAAGCTACTGGGAAACCAATACTATAAACTAGTTGATTTATGTTTTTATAAAATTTAACATTAATTTTAAACTCGTTATAGTTTACATAATACAACATAGCATGTTTATTATAAAGTTTATAAAAAATACCTTCTTTATAAAGTATTAAACCTTTATGTTTTTCTACCTCTGTTATTTTTTCGTTTATTCCCATTTTCTCTTTAAAAAAAAATTTCTTTCGACCGCCACAGGTGGCAAATTTAAGTGACCGAAGTGACTAAAGTGACAAAGTGACTAATCCTTAATACAGCGAACAGTATAGCCGAGTGCACGGAGGTGATTGTTAATGTTGGCAGTGCTACTGGTAAAGGCGAGGCCGTTGGCGTAGATACCATTAACCGTACTGCTCCAATAGAGGCCGTAGCTACCCGTATTGAGGAGCGAAGCATTACTGCTGTAGCGGAGGCCAGCAACAGAGAACTTTAAAGGGCTTGCGAAGGCTCCGTAGTAATTGTTGCTACTCCAAGATAGTCGCTCAGCATCTAATTCGGTTCTAACTTTGTTTATATTTGTTATGCCAGATGTTTCGACGGCTTGTTTTGCTGCAATCATTCCCAACAAAGCCGTGCGCGAATAATTTTTTATAGAATTATATATATTTTTTTCTAATTGTTTATTGGTAAGTTTAATTTCTCCTGCAAAAAAATTATTGTGTGTGGTTTCTAATATCGATATTTTTGATAATCCCGATTTAGATAATAATATGGAGTCAAGAGTTTCTTTTATGTTGTATCCTATTGACGATATTATACCAATACCTGTAATAAAAATATTTGTCATCTAAATTTATACAGAGATTATTGTTTATTAGCTTTTATGTAATCGGCTATTGTTTTTACCGAGAAAAAAACTTTTTTTCCTTCGTCTGCTGTTTCTAATTTTAATCCGTAATCTTTCTCTAAAAGAACTATTAATTCTAAAGCGTCAATAGAATCTAAACCTAAACCTTCGTCGCCAAAAAGGGGTGCATCTACATCTATATCAGAAGGCTCCATATCTTCGAGATTAAGTTGTTCTATTATTTGTTTTTTTAATGTTAATATTAAATCTTCCATAATCTATTTTTTTTTCAAAGATAATAAATAAATTTTTTGTTATTTATTAAAATTATAAAATTTAAAAAAATAATGCCGAGGCAAATACCCCGACATTAAGATATATACTATGAGAAAAAATTTATGTTTCTAACAATTTTATAAACAATATACAAACATCATTAATGCACCAGATTATCTATTTTATTGAGTTTTTTAATATTTTATCAATTTCTTGACACTTATTTTTCTTATTGCATTCCATATTTCTACAAAATAAATACCTGAGGGTTGATTTGATAAATCAATTTCCGTATTAGACGAAGATAGTTTTACATTCATAATTTGTTTACCCGTTATATCTAATATATTAACATTGTATATAGTGCCTTCATTATTATAAATTATAAATTTTCCATTTGTGGGATTCGGATATATTGAGATTTCTTTTTGTAAGATATTTGAAATATCGGTTGTAACATCGGTATGATAAACTACTGCTGCACCTGAGTTGTAACCATTGTCATCTTTACGGGGAATTCCTATGATAATATTTTGTCCATCTCCGCTCAATGCTAACGATTGTCCAAGACCATCATTAGCAGTAGTGCCGTCAATATCACTTCCTATTTGTATCCAATCTGTTCCGTTGTAATCAAAAACTTTAACTTCACCGGCCATATCACCACCATCGTCATTAGCAAAAGCTCCTATTGCTATCCTTAAACCGTTAGATGAAATGCTAAGTGCCGACCCAAACCAATCGTCTGCTGCTTCGCCGTTAATATCACTTCCTACTTGTGTCCAATTTGTTCCATCAAAGTTTAATACTCGGACATTTCCTGCGTTACTCCCATTGTTATCGTTCCCGTGTGCACCTATTGCCAGAGTCATGCCACTATTGTCTAAAACAGGAATCGAGGCATAATCACCTGCCGCTTCGCCTACTATTTCATTTCCTTGTAATGTCCAAGTTCCTCCTACTAATTTATAGACTCTTACAAAACCGGAATAATCTGCATTATTGTTTGAACCTGTTGCCAATATTGTTCCGTCACCATTTAGACTTGAATAATATATTTTTTCGTTTGCATTTTCTCCATAAATACTGTTTCCTACTTGCGTCCAATCGGTTCCGTCATAATGAAAAACACGAACTTCACCTGCATCATTAAAAGCATTGTCATTATATGGTGAACTTGTTGCAAGCGTTAATCCATCGTCACTTAAGTCCACAAAAGAACCACAGAAATTATCAACACCCTCTCCGTAAATATCGCTTCCAAGTTGTTCCCAAGATGATGTTGTCTGATTATATTCAAATACTTTTACTTGCCCCGAATAACTATTGCCGTTTCCTGTATGATTAATCGCTCCTATTGCAATAATTAATCCGTTTGCACTCAATGCAATGACATCTCCAAACTCATCAGATGTTGAGTCACCGTATATATCGGCACCCATTTGCTCCCATTGCCCAGAAACATCTTGAAAAATACGAACTTTACCTCTATTATTATCATGTCTTTCCGATGCTATGGCAATAATGCTACCATCTTGACTTATGGCTACATTATCTTCCAAGCCAACATAATCTTCGGCACTTTGACCTAAAATCATATTACCAACTTGTGTCCAAGTTTGTGCATTCGTTTTTGTTGTCATTACTAAAAATAGCAATGCTGCTAATGTGTAAATTTTTGTTACCATTTTTGTTATCATTTTTAATTATTAATACTAATTTTTTCATAATTTTTAAT
>JALSQC010000146.1 GCA_026985625.1 Bacteroidales bacterium
GCCGAATTTTTAGACATACCTTCGATTACAAGTGTATCGGAGTTAAACATAAAAGACGGTAAAGCCATTGTGCAACGCGAAATTGACGGTGGATATGAAACTATAGAGTGCGATTTTCCATTTGTAGGAAGTGGACAAAAAGGTATTGCGGCAGAACCTCGTATTCCTGCAATGCGTGGAATTATGATGGCTCGACGCAAACCATTAAATGTTTTAGACCCTGTTGAATTTAATAATATGACAGAAGTTATAGAACACAGCTTGCCTGAGCCTAAAGCAGCTTGTAAAATGGTTTCTCCCGAACAAGTTGGAGAGTTAGTAAGATTATTACACGAAGAAGCAAAAGCAATTTAATTATTAATCATTAAAATCAAAAAAAAATGTCAGTTTTAGTATATACCGAAAATTGGGACGGCAAATTTAAAAAAGCCACATACGAAATATTATCTTATGCATCAGAAATAGCAAAACAATTAAATACAGATGTAGTTACTTTATCGATAGGTAATGTTTCTGAACAAGAACTTAAATCGTTAGAAAATTATGGAGCATCAAAGCTGTTAAATGCAAATAACGAAAAATATTATAATTTTAATTCTCGTGCTTACTCAAGCATTGTAGCCGAAGCGGTTAAAAAAACAGGAGCCGAAGTTGTAATTATGGGAAATACATATACGGCACGAGCTATTGCCCCGCGTGTAGCTGTTAAATTAAATGCAGGATTAGTTCCCGCATGCGTAGCATTGCCAAAAAGTATATCACCGTTTATTGTAAAAAAGAAAGCCTACTCGGGAAAAGCTTTTGCCGATACACAAATAAATGCCGATATTAAAATTTTAACTTTAAATCAAAATTCGTTTAAAATTATCGAAAATAAACAAAACGTTGTAATAGAACAATTTAATGTAGATACTCCTGATTTTAATAACGAAAAAATAATAAACGTATCAAAAGCTCAAGGGAAAATATCCGTTAACGATGCCGAAATTTTGGTATCGGGAGGAAGAGGACTTAAAGCCGCCGAAAATTTTAAAATGCTCGAAGAAATGGCCGAAATATTAGGACCAACAGCAACAACGGCATGCTCAAGACCAATTACCGATTTAGATTGGAGACCTCACTCAGAACATGTTGGACAAACCGGAAAAGTTGTTGCTCCAAACTTATATTTTGCAATAGGTATATCAGGAGCAATCCAGCATTTGGCAGGTATTAATGCATCTAAAATAATTGTTGCGATAAATACCGATAAAGATGCACCAATTTTTGAAGCTGCCGATTATGGCATTGTTGGCGATGCTTTTGAGGTTGTTCCTAAATTAATAGAAGAACTGCGAAATTTTAAAAACCAATAAAATTATTGATAAAAACCCATAATTTATATGGGTTTTTTAAATTTTTTTAAGAAATAAATAATGGACAAAACCGAGTTAAAAGTTTTAGGACTATCATATAGCCAAACCCAAAGAGGTGCTTATGCTTTAATACTAGAAGATACCGTAAATAAAAAACGAATACCTATAATTATTGGAGCATTTGAGGCTCAGGCTATTGCAATAGAACTCGAAAATTTAAAATCGCCACGACCTTTAACTCACGATTTAATAATATCAACCGTAAATGCTTTTGGTATTGATGTGCAAGAGGTCTTTATTTATAGAATGGAGGAGGGTATTTTTTATTCGGAGATAATTTTATCCGATAACAAAAAGACCATACGTATAGACTCGCGGACATCAGATGCTATTGCAATAGCTTTAAAAAGTAAATGTAAAATATTTGTAGATAATGATGTGCTTAAAAAAACAGGTTTTTTGCTCGAAGATAAAGACGACGAAAAACAACCTGAGATTATAAAAAAAGATACTAAAAAAGAATCAACAACAGGAATAGAAGAATTAACATTAAAAGAACTAAAACTATTATTAAAAAAAGCTATCGAAAAAGAGGATTACGAAAAAGCATCTATCCTGCGCGACGAGATAAAAAGACGTGAATTATAAATACATTATAAACATTTAATTTTATTGATATGAGAAATTATAAATTTGCTGTAGTATTATCGGGTAGCGGTGTTTTTGACGGTGCCGAGATTCATGAGGCAACTATGACAATGTATGCTATAATGAAACATAACAGCCAATATCAAATTTTTGCTCCCGATATTAATCAACACCATGTAATAAACCATATTACAGGCGAAGAAATGCCCGAAACAAGAAATGTTTTAATTGAATCGGCACGTATTGCAAGAGGTAAAATAAAACCATTATCGGAGTTTAATGCTAACGATTTTGATGCTATTATATTTCCGGGAGGATTTGGAGTGGCAAAAAATCTATCTACTTTTGCTTTTGACGGAATTAATTGCAAGGTAAATAACGAGGTAGAAAATGCAATTAAATCTATGGTTAAACAAAGTAAACCTATAGGAGCTTTATGTATATCGCCTGTTGTTGTAGCTAAGGTTTTAGGCGATGTTGAACTAACAATAGGTCAGGATAAAGATACTGCTTCGGCTGTTCAACAAATGGGTGCTACACATAAAAATACAAATCACGGCGAGGTTGTTGTTGATACAAAATATAAGGTGGCAACAACTCCATGCTATATGTTAGATGCAACAATTGTTGATATTGCTAATGGTGCAAATAATGTTGTTGAGGCTATTATAGATATGCTTGATTAAAATTTTTTTTAATATATGGTGTTTTGTATGCACTTATTTACTAAAAGAGCATATTTATAATTTTTTGTTGACACATATAAGTAATATCGAATATTATTTTTTTATAAAATAATAAAACTTTAGTTTATGACTAAATTATTAAGTCATACAAGTAATAAAACATTTGTTTTAGTAGTTAAAATATTTTTTATATTATTAGCTACAGCTTTGGGAACTGTTGTATTTGGCTTATTTATTCCGTTTGCTTTAATAGCATTTAATGTTTTGCCCGATTTAGGACTTGTAGGTTCTATTTATTTGTTTATAGGTGGAGTGTTAGGATTTTTATTTGTATCAATATCAACTTCGGTAAGTCTATTTAAAAGCAAAAAAATAATTACCCGTTATTATATAAAATTAATGATATATATGGTCGTTATTAGCATATTATATATGCTAAGTTATATTGTTTTTACAGAAGCGTATAGCCATATTTAATATTATAAAAAAATCCGTTAAAAAAAACTTTTTAACGGATTTTTTTATATAGTTTTTATATATTTTTAATTATCTAATCCTAATTTTAAATTTACGCGAGCAATATATTTTTCGATTTTTCGGGCTTCGTTAG
>JALSQC010000147.1 GCA_026985625.1 Bacteroidales bacterium
CAAAAGCTCTTCCAATAATTTAATTACTCTGTATAGTCATAAATAGCCGTTACAGGTTTCTAATAAGAATAATTAAATTAATTAAAACCACAATAATAAATTTCTTGTTGTGGTTTTTTTATTTATACATTTTAATACCCATAATTAATATTTGCTAGTTATAAAGCACTGATTATCAATAAAGTATTTTTTGACTAAAAAAGTGCGGAAAACAGGAAAAATTTAAAATACATACAAAAGAAGATACTATTTACAAATCATCGGAATATATATTTTTTGTTATCTCGTTCCAAAGTATATCGTTGGGAGGTGGTGCTTTTACCGATATAAAATTACCGCTTACGGGGTGATAAAACGATATTTTAAAAGCATGTAAATCTATACCGTAATTTTTGTTACTACGCTTAAACCCATATTTTTTATCGCCACGTATAGGGCAACCTATTTTTGCTAACTGTGCCCTTATTTGATGATGGCGTCCTGTTTTTAAATTTATCTCTAACAAAAAATATTTTTCGGTTGACGATATTAATTTATAATCTAAGATTGCAATTTTTGTATTAAATTTTTTATTGTCAAGTGCATACGATTTGTTTTGCTTTGTATTTCTGAATATGTAATGGGTTAAAGTATCTTGTAATTTAGGTGGTTTATTTTTAACAATTGCCAAATATGTTTTTTTTATATCTTTATCTTTAAACATTTGATTTAACCTCGATAAAGCTTTACTTGTTTTTGCAAATAGCACAGCACCGCTCACGGGACGGTCTAACCTATGAACAACTCCACAAAAAACATTTCCCGGTTTATTATACTTTTCTTTTAAAAAATCTTTAACTAAATCAACTAATGGCTTATCGCCGGTTTTATCGCCTTGAACTATTTGATTGTTATTTTTATTTACTATAATAATGTGATTGTCTTCGTATAATATATCTTTTTGCGTCATTATAAAATTTTATAACGTATGTATTATTTTTTTGTTAATAAATTTATTAAGTCGGTTTCGGTTTTTTTTACGGCAATAAAATTAGGACCTAAAAAATCTTCGTATTTAAACTCGTATTTTCTAAACTCAACAGTTTTTGGAAAAATTTTTCCAAGCACATAGCCTTTTGAGTTAAAATAATTATAATAATCTATAAGCAAATATTTTGTGGTTATATTTATGTAACCATATTCAAACTGAATTGCTTTTATTTTACCTTGGTTTATATGTTCCTCAAATCCATTAATAACATCATATTCGGCACCCTCAACATCTATTTTTAAAAAATCGATTTCATTTATTTTATAATCATTCATAAAATTGTCGCCTCGTATTAATTCTATTGTTTGTTTTTGATTTGCTTTGTAAGATAAACCTTGAATATTATACAAAGATGAGTGTGTATCAGAATCGAATATATTTATCTGCTTTGTGCAATTATCTTTATAAAGACCTTTATTAATAAGCGTTACATTGTTAATGTTTTTTAAATTATTTTTTAATTTCTCAAAAGTATTTTTTACAGGTTCAAACGAATAAATACTAGTATTTGGATTTAATTTATTTGCAAGTTTTGTATAATCGCCAATATTTGCCCCGCCATCGATAATTACCGAGGGATTAAATTTTGATATTTTTTTTAATACGGTTAGCTCTCCGTTGCTATATAAATCGTAATTTCTATTTTCGTATAAACGGTTTAACGCTCTACCAAATCCTGCAAAAATTTTAAGTAAATCGTTATGTGTGTTTCGTTTAAAAAATTGTTTTATTTTTGACATAAACAATAAGTCTTTTACGGTATTTATTTATCTTATAACAGCACCTAATTCTTTCTCGAAAACTCTAATAAGGTTATTCATTATCTTATCTATCTGTTTATCGTTAAGCGTTTTATGTTTATCTTGAAAAATAAAACTTACTCCATACGATTTTTTATTATTATCGATATTTTTACCTTTATAAAAATCGAACATCGATACCTCTTTTAATATTTTTTTCTCGGTTTTTTCTGCTAACAGTTTAATTTCGTTAAAACTTACCGTATTATCAATAAGCAAAGCTAAATCTCGTTTAACAAACGGATATTTAGATATTTCGACATATTCTGTTTTTATGTTTTTTAATAATTTTAGAACATTATCGAAATTAAACTCAGCATAAAATACATCTTGGTCTAAATCAAAATCATTAAGCAGATTGTTGTTTATTATTCCTAATTCTAAAATATTTTTATCGTTTTTAATATATTTTATAGATTGTTCGAATATTTTATTTTCTGATAAATTAATTTTTAAATCGTTTATTTTAAATCCCAAACGAATTAAAATATTTTCGCTATACGATTTTAACTCAAAAAACGATGTTTTTTCTTCTTTAAGATTCCAATTTACTTTTTGTTTATTTCCGGTAATAAACAATGCTAAAATATTTTGCTGACTATAATTATGTTGCGGGTTTTCTGTTTTTTTATTGTCGTAAAAATAAATATTTCCAAATTCATAAATTTTAAGGTCTTTATTTTTACGATTTTTATTATGTAGTATAGACTCTAATCCGCCAAATAATAATGTT
The DNA here is from genome assembly GCA_026985625.1 of Bacteroidales bacterium. Taxonomy (GTDB): domain Bacteria; phylum Bacteroidota; class Bacteroidia; order Bacteroidales; family JAFGXI01; genus JALSQC01. The sequence continues at coordinate 2,564 of JALSQC010000147.1, forward strand.
TGACGCATAGCATCTAAATCGGAACTTAAAGGATTTAAAATTTTTACTGTTCTATTACCGTTAAAATAGTTATTGTTATCAAAATATTTAGATTTTGTTAAGGAATTTGACATTATCTCGACAAATCCAACCGACGATAAATAATCTGATATTATATTTGTTACTTTGTGCTTGTCGGGTTTTACATTATACGATATTGCCGATTTAACGTTATTGCTAATTTCTATGTTATTATATCCGTAGATACGTAGTATTTCCTCTATAACATCTGCCTCGCGAGTAACATCTACACGATATGCAGGAATCTCTAATGTTAGTTCGTAGTCATTTTCGTCTAAAATATTAATTTCAAGTCCGTTAAGTATTGTTTTTATTTTATCTTCGCCTAAATCTTTTCCTATTAATCTGTTAATATTTTTATACAATACGTTAATAATTTTATTTTTAACCGGATTAGGATAAACGTCTATAATTTCAGACGATATCTCTCCCCCTGCATATTTTTTTATTAAACTTGCTGCCCGTTTAAGTGCATATATTGTTATGTTTGGGTCGGTTCCTCTTTCGAATCTAAACGATGCATCGGTGTTTAAAGCGTGGCGTTTTGCTGTTTTTCTGATATAAACCGAATCGAAATATGCCGATTCTAAAAAAATATTTTTTGTTTGTTTAGTAACTCCCGACTCTGCCCCGCCAAATACTCCTGCAATACACAATCCTTTGTCT
>JALSQC010000148.1 GCA_026985625.1 Bacteroidales bacterium
ATTTCGTTTAATTTAAAAACTTCGGGGTTATATTCTATTTTTCCTACTTGTGATTTTGCCCAGTTTAAAAGGTTATCTAACAAGTCAAAAAGGTTTCGTGATGCTTTGTAAACAATTTCGTTATAGTATTGTTTCTTTTTATCGTCGATTGTTTGTTTTTTCTTTGCTAAAATTTGTGTTATGCCGAGAATAACATTAAAGGAGTTTTTTATATCGTGTGATATTATCGAGAAAAATTTATTTTTTGCACGGTCGCTTTCTATTAATTTGTTTTCCGATTCGATTAATATTTTATTTGTTTCTTCGAGTTCGGCATTTTTAATTTTTAATAATCGTGCTGTTTTTTTGTTGTTTTGAGAAATTATAAATACAACAATTAATATTATTATAATTATAATAAATATTAATATATAGACTTTTTTTAATGTTTTATATTTTTCAATTTCAAGTTCTTTAATTTTTTTATTTTTTTCTAAAAGTTGTATTCTTTTAGTGTTTTGTTCGTTAAGATATTTATTCTCGAGTTGTGATATTATTAGATATTTTTTTTGGTTAAAAATAGAGTCTTTTAATGCTAAATATTTTTTGTAGTATAATAATGATTCTTTAAATTTATTTTGTTTTTCGTTAAGTTCTGCAAATAAAGAGTAAGATGCTGCTATTCTGTCGATTAATTTGTTACTTTTTGCTATTTTAATAGATTCTTTTAAAACTTTTTCGGCTTTATCAAATTCACCTTTTTTTAAATAAACGCTTCCTAAATTATTTAAAGTGTTTGTTAGTCCTTTTAGATTATTTATTTCTTTTTTTATTATTAACGATTTTTTAAAAAAATATTCTGCCGAGTCTAATTTATTTTCCGTTAAATAATAATAACCCATATTGTTATATCCATTAGCAAGACTGCGTTTATTATTAAGTTTTAGTTTTAAGTTAAGAGCTAATTTGTAATATTTAAATGCCAAGTTTCGTTTGTCGGGCATATCAGAATAAACATTAGCAATGTTATTGTATGAACTTGCAATATATTTTTTTGAGTTTAATTTTTTTCGTATCTCTAATGCTTTAAAGTGATATTCGAGAGATATATCAAATAAATTCCAGTTGTAGTATATAAGTCCTATGTTGTTATATGTTTTTGACAGTTGTAACAAGTAATTGTTTTTTTCGGATATTTGTAACGATTTTTGAAAATTTGCCAAGGCTTTTTGATGATTTCCAATATCAAAATAAACTAAGCCTATATTATTGTATGTTTCGCAAATTGTAAGAGAATCGTTAGTTTGTTTTGAGTATTTTAATGCCCAACGATAGCTCTCTAATGCCAAAAAATTTTCGGTTAAAGAGTATTCGGTGTATCCTTTTCTAAGATAAGACCTTCCCAGAAATTTTTTATTATTAATTTTCTTTGATATAGCTATTGCATTTTTTATATAAACAAGACCTTTTTTTGGATTATTTTTTTGATAATATTCAGCAACTTTTAAAAAATTGTTAATTTTTACTGTATCAACGGTTTTTTTATTATATGCTTGCTTAACCAATTTAGTAATATTTATTTCGGAAAAAATAAAATTTACCGAAAAGCAAGTGAACACGAATAATAATATTATTTTTTTTACTTTTGTCATAAATAATTTGCTAATTTACGATATATTACTAAATTATACCAATAATTTTAAAACAAATACTTTTTACAATGAATACTACAAGTTTAAACAATATATTTTTATCGTTTAATAATAAGGTTATAGTTGTTATAGGCGATGTAATGTTAGACTCTTATTTATGGGGCAGTGTTAATCGCATATCTCCCGAAGCTCCTGTTCCTGTTGTATCGGTAAATAAAAAAGAAAATCGTATTGGAGGAGCTGCAAATGTTGCTTTAAATATAAAAAAACTTGGAGCGATGCCCATTATTTGCTCGGTTATAGGAAATGATGAAAACGGAAAAAAATTTATATCAAGATTAAAATCAAATAATTTAGTTTATGATAATATTATAATTGACGATAATCGTTTAACTACAACAAAAACAAGAATTATAAGCAATAATCAACAAATTGTTCGTGTTGACGAAGAAACCGATGAACAAATATCGTCAATAATAGAAGAAAAATTGTTAAGTAAAATACAAAACACTATTAATAATTATAATGTTGATGCTATAATTTTTGAAGATTACGATAAAGGAATTATATCTAAAAATTTAATTGATAACGTTGTGTCGCTTGCAAATAAAAATAATATATTAATATCGGTTGACCCTAAAAAAAAGAATTTTAATAATTATAAAAATATTACAATGTTTAAGCCAAATTTTAAGGAATTAATCGAGGGCTTAAAATTAGATATTGACAAAAATAATATTGATAAATTACCTAAATTATTAACAAATTTACGCAATAATAACAATATAGAGTCGGTTTTAATAACTTTATCAGAAAAAGGATTAATATATCAAACAAACGATTCGACTCATAAAATACCTGCAATGCTTAGAGACATAACCGATGTTTCGGGTGCAGGCGATACCGTAATTAGCGTTGCTACACTTTGTTTGTGCTCTGGAGTAAGCAACAAAAATATAGCAAAAATATCTAATATTGCGGGAGGCTTAGTTTGCGAAAAAGTTGGTGTTGTGCCAATAGATAAAAATCAACTTTTAGACGAATGTTTATCGGTTTTAACTTAATGTTTTATGGATTTATATGCTGTTTTCGGAAATCCTGTATCGCACAGTAAAAGTCCTTTAATTTTTAATAATTTTTTTAAAGCAACAAACCTTAATGCAAATTATTTTAGAGTTTTAACCTTTTCGGCAAAAAATGTTTTTACAATTATTAAACGTTTAAAAATTAACGGAGCAAACATTACATCGCCGTATAAAACCGACATTGTAGAATTTTTAGACGATTTATCTGATAATGCAAAAAATATTAATGCTGTTAATACAATAAAAAGATCATCTGATAAATTTATTGGTTACAATACCGATTTTTATTCTGTTGTTAAAATAATAGAGTCGTTAAATTTAAAAAATGCTCTTGTTCTGGGTGCCGGCGGGGCTGCCTTGGCTGCTGTTTATGCGTTAAAAAAATTAAACCTGCCGACAACTATATTAAACAGAACAATAAAAAAAGCCGATGACTTATCAAAAATTTACAACTGCAAATTCGATAGTTTAAAAAATATAAAAAATTATAAAAAAAAATTTGATGTAATTATTAATACAATATCTGATAATAATAAATTTGTTAACGATAATTTTTTTAAA
>JALSQC010000149.1 GCA_026985625.1 Bacteroidales bacterium
TAAAGATTAAGGATTAAAGATTAAGGATTAAAAATTAAGAATTAAGAATTAAGAATTAAGAATTAAACTATTCATCATCGTCAATTGCTCTGTCTAATAATTTATTTGATATTGATTTTTGAGTTTTAGCTCCTAATTTTTTTATTTTTTCGACACGAGAAACAAGATTACCTTTGCCTTCTGATAATTTTTTCATTGTATCTTGGTAAACTTTTTGTGTTTGGTTAAATTTTTTGCCTAAATCTATTAAATCGTTGGTTAATCCAACAAACTTATCGTATAAATCGCCACTTTGTCGGGCTATTTCAATAGCATTACGGCTTTGATATTCTTGTTGCCATAAACTTGATACCATTTTAAGTGCGGCAATTAAATTTGTTGGACTAATTAATAAAACTCGTTTTTCGTAAGCAAAATTCCATAAATTTTCATCGGCTTTAATTGCCGATAAATACGATGGTTCTATAGGAATGAACATCATTACAAAATCAAGAGTTTTAATATCGTAAATATTTTGGTAATTTTTTTCGCTTAATTCTTTTACGTGATTTTTTATGGATATAATGTGTTGTTTTAGAGCCTGTTCGCGAGTATTATCGTCGTTTGCCGATACATATCGTTCGTATGCCGTAAGCGATACTTTAGAGTCTATAATTATACTTTTATCGCCCGGATATTTAACAATAACATCGGGTTGCAATCGTTTGCCTGTTTCGTCAGAAAATGATGCTTGTGTAAAATATTCGCGATTTTTAACTAAACCCGAACGTTCTAAAATATTTTCTAATATCATTTCGCCCCAGTTGCCTTGTGTTTTAGCCTCGCCTTTTAAAGCATTTGTAAGATTTACTGCACTTTGGTTTATTTCTTTATTAAGCTCAGATAATCTTTTAACCTCTTCTTTTAAACTAAATCGTTCTTTTGATTCTTTATTGTAAGTTTCTTCTACTTTTTTCTCAAATTCTTTTATTCTTTCTTTTAAAGGACTTAATATTAAGTCTATATTTTCTTTATTTGTTTCGGTAAATTTCTTTGTTTTTTCTTCCAGAATTTTATTAGCAAGTTCTTTAAATTGTAATTTTTGTTTTTCGTTTAAATCTTCGATAAATTTTTTTTGTTCGTTTAGTTGATTTTCTTTTTCTGATAATATTGTTTCTAACTTTGTTTTTTCGTTTGATAAATTAATTCGTATATTTTCGTATTCTTTTAATTTTAAATTAAGATTATTAATATTATCGTTAATAGATTTATTTTTTGTTCTTAGAATTTCTATTTCGGTTTTTAAATCGTTAATTATTTTATCGTTATTATTAGTGTTATCTAATATTTCTTTTTTATTGTTATTAAGTAATTTAAAAATTAAATATCCTATAATAATTCCAATAATTAATCCAATAATTAAAAATAAAATATCCATAATCTTAATGTTTGTATAAAAATATAATTATATATTATATTTTTTGTTAAATTTACACACAAATAAAGCAACTATACAAATAAAATGTTCGTCTGTTGTTTATAAAGATAAATATTTACAATGATAAAAAAAATATTTTTAGTTTTTTTATACTTTTTTTTTACAATAGATTTAATTTTTGCACAATTAAATGTTGATATAACAACATATACCCCGTCTCAGTTAGTTCAGCAAAAATTAATAAATGGTTGTTTAACTGCAAGCAATGTTGTTTTTCATGGAGATGCTAATCAAATAGGATATTTTTCGGCAACAGGCACGGCAGCAACAGCTTTAAACTTTCCTGTAAATAATTCGGGAGTTATTTTATCGTCGGGTAATGTATTAGATGCTGTTGGTCCTAATGCTACAGGAAGCACAAGCACAATGACAACAACAAATTATGTAGATCCTCAATTAGATGCTTTGGTTCCGGGATATGGAATTAACGATTGTTCGGTTTTGGAATTTGATTTTGTTCCTGCCTCAGACACCGTAGAGTTTAGGTTTATTTTTGCATCGGAAGAATATCCTGAGTTTGTAAATAGTAGTTTTAACGATGCCTTTGGTTTTTTTGTTACAGGTCCTAATCCTTCGGGTGGAAATTATACAAATCAAAATATAGCTTTAATTCCGGGAACAACTTTACCTGTTACCATAGACAATGTTAATAACGGAACATCAACACCAACAACCGGACCTTGTCAAAACTGTGCATATTATGTCGATAATTCAACAGGTAATTATAATTTTGAATACGATGGCTATACAACGCCACTTGTTGCACGAGTTATAGTAACACCTTGTCAAACATATCATATTAAATTAGCAGTTGGCGATGCAGGAGATCAATCTTTCGATTCTGCAGTTTTGCTCGAAGAGGGTAGCTTTTCGTCAGGGACATCGGTAATAATGAATAATTTTACGGCAGGAGGTAATCAAACTAACCAAGTTTACGAAGGTTGTAGCAATTATTATCAGTTTTGTCGTTTAGATACAACAAATTTAGCAGGAACATCTGACCTGCCAATAAATCTGAGTATATCGGGAACGGCAACAAATGGAGTCGATTTTACTAATTTTCCTGCAAATTTAGTTATTCCCGCAGGACAAGCTTGCGTAACAGTTAATTACGATGGAATAGCTGATGGAATATCAGATCCTAACGAATATTTTGTTTTAGAATTATTATCGGGTTGCCCGTGTAATCCTACTCCTACTTATGATACTATAAATGTTATAGATATACCTACTATCCAAGGCGGTATAACGCAAAACGATACAATAATTTGCGGAACAGGAGGTAGTGGAACAATTACATATAATGCTTGGACAAATTTGCCGCAAGGAATTTCTAATTTTGCGTGGTCAACAGGAGATACAACACAAGATATAACAATAAATTCGCCTACAACAGATACAACTTATTATTTAACAATTACAGATGTTTGCAGTCAATCGATTGTTGATAGTGTTACAATTCAATTATCCGATTTGGTATTTACAACAAATATTTCAAACATATCGTGTAATGGGCAAACCGATGGACAAATAATTGTTACACCTACAAATGGAATAGCACCATATAACATAACATGGAATACAGGACAAACAAATGACACTTTAAGCAACTTGCCGGCAGGAACATATTCGGTAACAATAATTGATGCTTATGGATGTCCGGGCGATAGTGTAATGACAATAGTAGAACCTCCGCCATTGTCGTTAGTATTATCGACAACCGACTTAACTTGTTTCGAAAATAACTCGGGAACAGCAAGCGTATCGGTATCAGGAGGAACAACACCT
>JALSQC010000150.1 GCA_026985625.1 Bacteroidales bacterium
TATCGTTTATTTTAAGATTAATTACGTCCATACCTGCACCCCAATATCCCACATAAAATAGCGAATCGTTATCGATAAATAAACCTGCAATTTCTTTATACGACAAGCCATTACTTGTAGTCATCGATTTAAATTTCTTTTTCTTTATATCAATTTTATCTAAACCGCCTCCATAAGTTCCTACCCATAAAATTTTAGACCTATCTTGATATAACGATAAAATTACATTATGGCTTAAGCTTTCGCTTGACATAGGGTCGTTTTTGTATGTATAAATTTTATTTTCTTTAAAATCGAATTTGTTTAATCCTCCATTATAAGTTCCAATCCACAGGTTTCCTTTATGATCTAGCAACAGGCTTGTTATATAGTTATTACTTATTGAGTTTTTTTCGTTGTCATGAAAATATTTTATAAATGTTTTTGTTTTTGTTATATAATAATTTAATCCGTTATTTGTTCCTACCCATAAATTTCCTTTTTTATCTCTAACAATTGCATTTACATTATTATCGCTTATGTTTGAATTTTGCGTATCGTATGTTTTAGGTTGCTCAAATCCTACGTCAAAATATTGTAATCCTTGATTTGAACCTATCCACAAGTTTCCTAACGAGTCGCTTATTATTGGTAATGGGTTTTCGCTTTTTGATTCGTTAAAATAATCGTAATTATTTTCGTAGATATAGAATTTACCGGTACGAGTATCTAATTTATTTAGGTCTTTTGGAGTTTTTATCCATATAAAACCTTTTTTATCTACATATAAACCAAGAATATTATTATTGCTTAACGAATTTGGATCTGTCGGATCTGATAAATATCGTGTAATTTTATTTGTTTTTTTATCTAATTTATTTAATCCGGCACGTGTTCCTATCCATATATTATTATGTGTGTCTTCGGTAATAGCATTAATCCAGTTATCTGACAGCGAATTTTTATCAAGTATTTTATTTGAATAAACTTTAAATGGTTTTGTAGATATTCCGGAGTATTTATTTAAACCGCTTTGTGTTCCTAACCAAATAAATCCTTCGGAGTCTTGATATATACAATTTACTGTTAATTGCGATAATCCATCGTCTAAGCCAAATCTTTCAAATCTTAAATTACTATTTTGCGAGGTAACAATTAAAGATTCAAAAATAAAAAATATAAAATATATGTATTTTAATATAATTTTATTCACTTATACTTGTATTATGAATGCTAAAATAATATTTTATTATCATTTTTTATTAAAAACTTAAAAATAATTAAATTATTTAACATCGGCTCCTTTCGACAAAACAAGTTTTTTATACTTTTTCGATGGCGATTCTATAAATTTATTAAATGGTAATTTATTCCATATTTTATCTATTTTGGTAATGGTATCGTCATCTGATACAACTATGTTAGGCCAATTGCGTTCGAAATTATCGTTTTGTTTTGTTTTTCGTGTTCCGTCTATAAATATTGTTGATAAATTTTGATTTTTTAATATTTTACAATCTCTACCTGCATCTATATTTCCCGAGACTATCCATGTTGTCTGAAATAAGTCGGTTATATCAACAATATCGTCAACAATTATTATTGCTTTTATTTTTTTTATATTTTGTTCTTCGTATAATTTATTTATAAAGATATCTATTTTAAATTTTATATCTTTTTTTATCGAAATAATTAAAATTGATATTTTGTTTTTTATTAAGTCTGCATTTATATCTGATATTTCTGTAAATGTTTGTTTTAATTTGTTGATATTAATTTCGGGATTTAAAAAATTATAGTTTTTTAATATTCTTTCTTGTTTTGTTTTTATAGTAAGGTCTATACACATTTTTCCTCCGTATGCAAATTTATCCGACGAGTGGTCTAAAACGTCCATAGGACCTTTGCTAAATGTTATATCCTCGGACGGAATTACATTTTCGGTAAAAGTTTTTGCTAAAAGTTTATAGTCGTCTATGTTTATATTTTTATCGGTAATAATTGTAATTTTATTAAACATCATTTGTCCTGCTCCCCATAACGAGTTTGCTACTTTTATTGCGTGTCCCGAGAATTGTTTATTTATGCTAATTATTGATATATTATGGGCAACGCCTGCAAATGGCAGATTTATATTTGTAATTTCGGGTAGCATCGATAATTTTATAGGCGAAAGAAAAATGCGTTCTGTAGCTTTTCCTATCCATGCATCTTCTTGTGGCGGAATACCAACAATTGTTGCCGGATAAATAGCATCTTTTTTGTGAGTTATACAAGTAATATTAAATTTAGGATACCAATCGGCTAATGAATAAAATCCTGTATGGTCGCCAAAAGGTCCTTCAAAAATAAGCTCTTCCGATGTATCTACGTATCCCTCTATTATAAAATCGGCATCGGCAGGAACCTCTATATCGTTAGTAATACATTTTACAAGTTCTACTTTATTTTTTTGTAAAAATCCCGACAACATAAATTCGTCAATATTATCGGGTAATGGTGCTGTTGCTGCATAAGTATTTACAGGGTTACCTCCAATTGCAACCGATACAGGCATTTTTTTCCCGAGTTTTTTATACTCGTTATAATGTCGTGCCCCTACTTTATGCAAATGCCAGTGCATAGCTGTTAAATTTTTATCAAAAATTTGCATTCTATACATTCCTACATTTCGTATTTTTGTTACGGGGTCTTTTGTTATAACCATAGGTAATGTTATAAATTTACCTCCATCCTCGGGCCAGCATTTTAATACAGGTATTTTGTTTATATCAGGATTTAAGTTTATAATTTCTTGACATTTTCCTTTTGTTCGTTTTACACGAGGCATCCACGAACTCATTTCTTTTAATGCAGGTAAAAGTTTAAGTTTGTCGATTATATTAGTTTTTGGCTCGGCTATTTTTGTAAAAAGCAATTTAATATCTTTGCCAATATCGTCTAAATTATTAACTCCAAGAGCTAAACAAACTCGTTTATACGAACCAAATAAATTTGTAACTACAGGGAAATCGGTTCCTGTGTTTTCAAATAATAATGCTTTGTTTTGATTTAAACTTTTTGAGACTCTATCGGTAATCTCTGTAATTTCCAACTCCGGATTTATTTTATTTTTTATACGTATTAGCTCGTTATTTTTTTCTAATACATAAATAAATTCTTTTAGCGATTTAAAAGCCATATTTATTAAATTGTGCGATAAAGATAATTATTATTTATTAAATAAAAATTAATATTAATTTTGTAAAGATATGACTAAATTAAATTTACTAAAAAAATTACTACCCGGTTTTTTGCCAATATTTATTTTTATTGCTGTTGACGAAATTTGGGGAACAATTGCAGGAATTATATTTGCCATTGCTTTTGGTATTATTTATTTAATATTTAATTACATAAAAGAAAAAAAAATCGACAAATTTGTTATTGCCGACACTTCGCTTATTATTATTCTTGGTGGCATTTCTATTGTTCTAAAAAACGATACTTTTTTTAAATTAAAACCTGCTTTTGTAGAAACTATTTTGGTTGCTATATTAGGATACTCGGGGTTTTCGTCGAATAATATTATTCTTAAAATGACAAGTCATTACGTTAAGGGTGTAGAATTTAACAATTTGCAAATAAAGCAAATTACTCGAAACTTAAAAGTCTTGTTTTTTATTTTTTTAATACATACTATTTTAATCTATTATTCGGTTTATTTTATGTCTGATGAGGGTTGGGCTTTTATATCGGGAGCTTTATTTTATATAATTTTTGCAGTTTTTTTTATTTTCGAATATGTAAGAACAAGACTTTTTACCGATACGTCGGTAGAATATTTGCCTGTTATAGACGAAAAAGGTAATTTTATAAAAAAAGAAACTCGTAAAAATGTTCATAACGGAAGTAAATTATTACACCCTGTTGTTCATCTGCATTTTATTGTTGATAATAAAATTTTGTTACAAAAACGTAGTAAAAATAAAAAAATAATGCCCGGTAAGTGGGATACCTCTGTAGGTGGTCATGTTTCTTTTGGCGAAAGTATAGAGGAGTCGTTATTACGAGAAACATCTGAAGAGGTTGGTGTTCGTAATTTTAATTATAAATTTTTTAAACAATATATTTGGGAGAGTGATATAGAACGCGAAATGGTTTTCTCTTTTATTTGTTTTGATAATAAAGATTTTGCTTGCAGTAAAACCGAAATTGAAGAATGTAAGTTTTGGTCAAAAAAAGAAATAGAAAAAAATAGAGATAAAAAAATATTTACTCCAAATTTTTTAATTGAATTTGATATTTTAGTAAAAAACCAAATTTTAAAATAGTGAAAATTGCAATCTTAGGAACCCGCGGAATACCAAATAACTACGGAGGATTTGAGGAATTTGCCGAATATCTCTCGGTAGAATTATCTAATCGCGGACATACGGTTGTAGTTTATAATCCTAATTATCACTTTTATAACAAGCATAGTTACAATAAAGTAAAAATTGTAAAAAAATATTATCCCGAGAAAAAATTAGGAAATTTTGCCAGCTTTATATACGACTTTATTTGTTTAAAAGATGCATTAAAAAATAAGTTTGATATTATTCTCGAATGTGGATATGGTAGTGTTGCAATATCTTATTTATTGCTACCAATAAAAAAATCAACAATATTTACAAATATGGACGGAATGGAATGGCAGCGTGGCAAATGGAACTTATTTACAAAAAAAATATTAAAAATATCAGAAAAAATCGCTGTAAAAAAATCGCATTTTTTAATCTCCGATAATTCGTGTGTCCAAGGTTATTATAAAGCAAAATACCAAAAAGACTCGTTTTTTATTCCATACGGAACAATAATTCCCAACCATTTTGATAAAAATATTTTAAAAAATTATAATGTCGATGAAAATAATTATTTTTTAATAATTGCACGTTTGGAACACGAAAATAATGTCAGAACAATTATACGCGGCATTACCAAATTAAACAATAATATAAAAATTTTAATAGTAAGTAATCCCAACACTAAATTCGGAAAAAAAACTTTAAAAAAATTTATCGATTATAAAAATGTAATATTTTTAGGAAGCATTTACGATATTAATATACTTAACTCATTACGTTTTTTCTCAAAAGCTTATTTTCACGGACATTCGATAGGTGGAACAAATCCGTCGTTATTAGAGGCTATGGCTTGTAAAAGTTTTATAATATCTCACGATAATATATTTAATAAATCTGTGCTTGGCAACGATGCTTTATTTTTTAAAACCGATAACGATATTACTAACATTTTAAGCAATTTAGACAAATTATTAAAAAATAAAGAGCAATTTACAACTAATAATCTAAAAAAAATTAAGCAGAATTATATGTGGAAAATAATTGCCGATAAATACGAAAATATTTTTATTAATGCTATAAATTAACTTTATAACTTTTTTATAAAAACATATTACCAATCTAACAATTTTCTTTCGCCTTTTATTTTTTGAATATCAGATATTTCTTGCGATACCTCAAGAACTCCTTTATACGTATTATTTTTATCTCTAACGGCAAAATACTTTATTAATACATATTTTTTGCCCATTTTAATCCAAAACGATGCAATATCTTTTTCGCCTTTTTTAAACGACTCTACAATTTTATTAACGACATTAACACTTTCGTGAGGATGACAATTTTGAACTGTTCTACCTATTACCCCTACTGTTCTCGGAAAAATTCTGTGTTTTGGTGCCGAGTAATATTTTACCCTATTATTATTATCAACAAATGTAATATCAACCGGTAAATGAGTAAAAATCAACTCTAATTGTTCAATTGTTAATTCTCCCGTATCAAGTTTTATTTTTAACGACTTATCTGTTAAATTGTCATCTGTTTTTACAATATTATTAATTTTAACATAAAACAAACCTTCTTTTGCTAACTGATTAAGCATTTTTTTAAAAATATCCTTATTAATAGTCTCAAGCATTACGGGATATAATATTTTTTCTTCGCGAAAAATAATTGTATTGATATTAAAATAGACTTTACTTATGTAAATATTAAACAAATCTATATCTATAGATTTCGATTTTAATATATTAATTGCGTTTTTTATATTCTTTCTAATATCATCATGGAACGACCACATTAATTTTACACATTTATGATATTTCCAATTATTCTCTATCTCGGGAAATAATATATTTTCTTTTACGGTATAATGTTGTGTAAATTCTTGTAATTCTAAAAAAACATCAATTAGTATATCAACAATGTTACTACTAAGTTTTTTATTTATATCTTTTAAATATTTTCGCGAGTTTATAAGGTGTTGTTTTACTTTTTTATTATCTCTAATTAAGTAATCTATTAATGAATTTTTGTCGTAATTATACGATACATAATCGTTAAAGTGCTTAAACAATATATTAAATAATTTATTCGAGACTATCTTTATATCATTAATATTAATACCTGCATCAAATAAATTATCAAAAACAGGCAAAACATCTTCGGGCAAGAATATTGTATCTAAAATATTGTATTTTGTCAACAATTCCTTTTTTTTATCACTTTTTAATAGTGCTTTAGAATAATTGGTTAAGTTGTCTACTCTTATTTTAGCATTATTTGTAAATTCCGACATATTATTTAATTAAAAATGTTTTAATTTAAATTAATCTATAAGTCAAATATATTTATTTTTTTAGATTTAATAATATTTTAAACAAAAATAATACTTAAATTAAAATCATATAAGTTAATCTTAATTATGCATATTGTAATAATAATTAAAGATTCATCAAATAATTGATTTTTTTTAGTATTAAATAAAAAATAAGTCTGATAAAATTTACCAGACTTATATATTATAAATATTTAAGATTTTGTATTATGCTACATTTTTTTTACCAAAGAATGTTTTTTTAAATAAATCAAAAAATATTGCAATGCCACCTATTATCATCATACTATCAGGTAAAATTCTAAACCACATCCAGCCTTTAACAACCTCAATAGCCTCGCGTGTTCTGGTATAATAATATCCTAATTCCGATGCTACTTTTGTTTGTTCCATTCCTATAATAAGCGTTGGCAAGGCAAATAATAAAACTCCAATAGTTAATAACCAGAATCCTATTTTACTAAGTTTATCGTTCCATTCCCAACCATTAGCCAACGAATTGGCACGCGATGTCATATAAAGGAAAGCTATAGATATATATCCAAATGCTCCTAATAACGCAACATGTCCATGAGGCATAATTAAATAAGTACCATGCGAATAATACGATATTGTAGGAGTATTAATTACCATACCTAAGAAACCTGCACCAATCCAATTAAGAATTGCAGAACCTGCAATCCACATAAAAGGTGTACTAAAAGCATTTTTTGCACCTAATTCTTTTTGTTCTCGTTGATTTTTCCAAGCCTCAACAATCATTAATGCAAGAGGTAATGGTTCTAATGCCGAGAATATACCTCCTATTGCAATCCAATATTCATCAAGTCCTTGCCAAAAATAATGATGACCTACACCTAATGTTCCCGACATCATAATTAAGAATAACTCAAAGAACATAACTTTTTCGGCTGTTTTTTGTGATATTAAACCAAGCGAAACAGTCATAAAAGCAATTACACCTGCAGCAAAAAGCTCAAAAGTTAATTCTACCCAAAGGTGAATCACCCACCAACGATAATAATCGTCAACAGTAAAATTTGGCATTATTTTGTGAATAGGCATCATTCCTGCAATATAAAGTGTTGCAATACCAAATGCTGCCCATATAATTGTTCCTACCAAAGGATTATTTGTTGCCGATTTTTTGATAAGAGTAATAATTAATATAAACCAAAAAACTAATCCTACCACTAATCCAATATCCCAAACACGTCCTAAATTAACTAATTCTCGACCTTCGTTTCCAAACCAGAACCAAATATCACGCAATTGTCCTGTTGCTCCCATATATAAACCAACTAATGCTCCAATGGCAATTACAAGTAATGCTCCCCACAAAACATCAACAAGCCAAGGGAATTTATGATCTTTATTAGCTACCCACGGGGCAATTAACAAACCACCAACAAGCCAACCTACGGCAACCCAAAGTATTGCAAGTTGCGTATGCAACGAACGAATTACATTAAATGGTAATAAATGTTGCGAAAAAATAAAATCTTGTGTTGGGTCGGCATAAAGGTGAGCTAAATATGCTCCCAAAAACAATTGCACAACAAATAGTAACGATACAATAGGAATATATTTTAATAATTTCTTTTGAGATTTAAATAAACTTGTTACTTTTAATGCAGGTGATAAAACATCGTCTTTATTTTTCTTAAATAAATATTCGTAAGATAAGAAAATAACTAAAATTGTAAGAGCCCATAAAAGTAAAAACTCCCACAACGATATAATATGCGAATTATATCCTGTATCTTGGTCAACAAGAGGCTCGTGAGGCCAGTTATTGCTCCATGTTCTCTCTTCGCCGACTTTACCTTCGGTTCCCGGTCTAATTGATGATGCCACTAATTGAGACCAATCGACAAAAGCTGCTATTTTTTTGGCTTCTTCGGGTTTAATAACTCCTCCCGGAAATGCTCTTTCTTTATCACCGTTAACAAGCATATCTGTTAAAAGTTTAACATTTCTTTTATATGCTTCTGCCGATGCATCGGTATAAGTTACTCCTTTCTCTAATAATTTTGTCTGCTTGTGAAAATCTTGTTTCACACGTTCTTTAACAGCACCTCTTTCGATATCGGTTAAATCTTTTGAACTTTTATTATACATTTCTTTTGCATAATAATTATACAAAAATTCTGCACGATAATGAAAAAACTCAGTAGTAAAGTCAGGACCTAAATAAGCTCCCATTCCAAGCATTGTACCCCAATCCATAAGGTCAAACTCTTGAAAATAACCTTTTCCTTCGACAACATCGTTGTAAGTATAAAGCAATTCTCCCGATTCCGATTTAACATCCTGAGGAATAGGAGGCACCTCTTTTTGTAAATTGGCCGTAAAATAAATCAAAGCCGAAACCATAATAATGGCAATAAACCAGAAACTTGTATAAAGTCCCTTTTTGCTCATAAACTTGTCTAAAAATGTTTGTTTCATAATACTTATTTTTTAGTTATTAAATTAATTTACTTATTTAATTACTACAATTATGTAGCATTTAATTACAAAAAAAATCAAAACCTAGTAACTTTAAAATGATTTATATCATCAAGTGTAGTATTTTCTAAAGTTTTTATAAATTCAGCTTTATTTTTTTCCCATACATAATGCATAGCACAAGGATTATCACTCGAACATTCGTCAAAACCCAAAATACAAGCATTAAAACTATCCATTCCTTCAACCGCCTCAATAATTTTAGCTAATGATATATCGCTTAGTTTTTTTGTAAATTTAAACCCCCCTTGTCTTCCTCTTATACTCGACAAACAACCATGCTTAGCTAAATCTGTCATTAATCTTGTTAAATATTTATACGGAATATTTAATTGTTTATGAATATACTTAGCCGAAAATAAATCCTCATTTTGACTTGCCATAAAAGTCAAAACACGAACTGCATATTCTGTTGTCTTTGTTAAAATCATAATTACTACACAAAAGTAGTATTTATTTTTTTATTAAACAATTTTTTTAAAAAAATATAGTATAGAATATTTTTTTTTATAAATTTGCAAACCAAATAAAAAAAGCTTGGTCTAGTAGCTCAGTTGGATAGAGCAACAGCCTTCTAAGCTGTGGGTCACAGGTTCGAATCCTGTCTAGATCACTTACACAAATAAAAAGCCGTATTAAACGGCTTTTTTTATTTTATAGTTTATATGTTTTAGAATATTTTATTTGATATTAAAAAATTAAATTATAATTTTAAAAAAAATTAAATTATAAAAACATGAGTTCAAAAATATTAGATTTTGTAAATCCGGGAGTAGTTACCGGAGAAAATATTCAAAAAATATTTAAAATTGCAAAAGAAAACAATTTTGCTATACCTGCAGTAAATGCAATAGGAACAAATTCGGTAAATGCTATTTTAGAAGCAGCAAAAATAGTTAACTCGCCTGTAATTATTCAGTTCTCAAATGGCGGAGCACATTTTTTTGCTGGAAAATCATTACAAAACGACCAGCAACAAGCATCAATATCAGGAGCAATATCAGCAGCACAACACATTCATCAAATGTCAGAAATTTATGGAGTTCCTGTTATATTACATACCGACCATGCCGCAAAAAAACTTTTACCGTGGATTGACGGTATGCTCGATGCAGGAGAAGAATTTTTCGAAATATACGAAAAACCTTTATATAGTTCGCATATGATTGACTTATCAGCCGAACCTATCGAAGAAAATATAGAAATTTGCAAAAAATATCTTAAACGTATGAGCAAAATAGGAATGACTCTTGAAATTGAATTAGGAGTAACCGGAGGCGAAGAAGATGGCGTTGATAATACAAATATAGATAACTCAAAACTATATACCCAACCCAAGGACGTTGCTTATGCCTACGAAGAATTATTAAAAATATCCGATAAATTTACAATAGCAGCATCATTTGGAAATGTTCACGGAGTTTACAAACCAGGAAACGTAAAATTAACTCCAAAAATACTTGACAATTCACAAAAATATATACAAGAGAAATTTAACACTGTAGAAAAACCTGTAGATTTTGTTGTTCATGGAGGATCAGGTTCTTCTCACGAAGAAATTCGCGAAGCAATAAGTTACGGTGTCATAAAAATGAATATAGATACCGATACACAATGGGCTTTTTGGAATGGAGTCTTAAATAATTACAAGCAAAAAGAACAATACTTACAATCTCAAATCGGAAATCCCGAAGGCGACGACAAACCTAATAAAAAATATTACGACCCGAGAGCTTGGCTACGCGAAGGCGAAAAATCAATTGTCGAAAGATTAAAAATAGCTTTTAACGACTTAAATTGTATTAATAGAAATTAACTATTTAAAAGTATTTTATTAATTTTGCAGTGTGCAATATTGCACACTGTTTTTATTTTACTACAATATGAAATGGTTTAACAGATTAAAAAAAGGCATAACAACCGAAACAAAAGAAAAAAAAGAAATTAAAGAAGGTCTTTGGTTTAAATGTCCAAGCTGCAAAAAAGTAATTCCAATTAACGATCATGTTAAAAATCTAAAAGTTTGCGATTGCGGTTATCATCAAAAAATATCATCTAAAGAATATTTTGATATAATATTTGACGGAAAATATACCGAATTATCACCAAACTTAAAATCATCAGACCCTTTAACTTTTTCTGATACAAAAAAATATACCGACCGTTTAAAAACATCGCAAGAAAAAACAAAACTTAACGATGCAATTACTGTTGCTCACGGCAAAGTAAACAAACAAGATTTAGTTATTGCATCAATGAATTTTGAATTTATAGGAGGCTCTATGGGGTCGGTAGTAGGCGAAAAAATATCAAGAGCAATAGATTATTGTTTAGAAAACAATATACCATTAATGATAATATCAAAATCGGGAGGAGCAAGAATGATGGAAGCAGCATACTCTCTTATGCAAATGGCAAAAACATCGGCTAAATTAACATTACTTGCCGAAGCAAAAATACCATATATATCATTCTTAACCGACCCTACAACTGGAGGAGTTACAGCATCGTATGCAATGCTAGGCGATATTAATATTGCAGAACCCGGAGCATTAATAGGATTTGCAGGACCTCGTGTTGTTAAAGAAACAATAGGAAAAGATTTACCCGAGGGTTTTCAAACATCGGAGTTTGTTTTAGAACATGGATTTTTAGATTACATTGTAGAACGCAAAAACTTAAAAGAAACTATAGCATTACAATTAAAAATGTTTAAAAATTAATAGTTAGCTTTTGCTAACTATTTTTTTTATTTATAATTTTAACATATAAAATATCATTAATAAAAAAATAACTAATCTTGATATAAAAAACTACAATATAAATTTACTAAATATCAAGCACAAAATTATATACATATGAAAAAAACAATACTCTTAATTTTGGTTTTAGTATTATCAATACAAACATATTCGCAAAATGCAATAATAAGTCAAAAAACCGACAGTCTGACAAAAACCGAGATTCAAACAAAAGAGATACCTATAAGCAAAAAAATAGATAACGCTTTTAAACCTATAGTAGATGCTATTAGTTCCGTTTTATTTTGGGACCCTTTTGCCGCAATGCATCTATATAACCCAATAATTTACGATAAAAACGGAAATGTAATTCTTGACGAAAACGGAAATCCTAAAAAATCTAAAATACCATTTGTTGTTGTTTGGTTAATAATTGGAGCAATAATTTTTACAATTAAAATGAAGTTTATTAATATAAGAGGATTTAAACACGCTATAGAATTAATAAAAGGAAAATACGATAACCCTAACGACAAAGGCGAGGTAACTCATTTTCAAGCTCTTACAACAGCACTATCGGCAACAGTAGGTTTAGGAAATATTGCAGGTGTTGCTATTGCCATAACAATTGGAGGTCCGGGAGCAACATTTTGGATGATTGTTGCCGGACTTTTAGGAATGTCTTCAAAATTTGTAGAAGTAACCCTTGGAGTAAAATACCGAAAAATCGATAAAAAAGGAATTGTACACGGAGGACCAATGTATTATTTAAGCTCAGCTCTTGAA
>JALSQC010000151.1 GCA_026985625.1 Bacteroidales bacterium
ATATATGAACGGATTACAAGATAATAATGTTCTTGCCGTTGGAAAACATTTTCCCGGACATGGCGATACAAATAAAGACTCGCATAAATCTTTGCCAAAAATAAACCATAACTTTAAAACAATAGATACTTTAGATACTTATCCGTTTAAGAGCCTTTTTAATAGCGGACTTGGAGGAGTTATGGTTGCACATCTTTTTATTCCTGCATTAGATACAACATCTAATCAGGCAACAACATTATCTAAAAAAGTTGTAACAGGATACCTGCAAAATCGCATAGGCTTTAAAGGTTTAATATTTACCGATGCCTTAAATATGAAAGGTGTAAGCAGTTTTAACGACCCTGCCGATGCTGTTTTAAAAGCACTTATTGCAGGTAACGATGTTTTGCTTTTTCCGAGCAATGTAGGAGCATCAATCGAAAAAATTAAACAAGCAATAAAAAACGGTAAAATAACCGAAGAAGAGTTAGAAAAACACGTTAGAAAAATACTTGCTTTTAAACAATGGAGCGGAGCTTTGGATTTTAAACCTTTAAGCGATAAAAATTTAATTAATAAACTAAATTCCGACTCGGCAAAATTATTAAACAAAAAACTTGTTGAATCGTCAATTACAATAATTAAAAACAAAAACAATATAATTCCATTGCAACAATTAGATACATTAAACATTGCTGTTGTTGAGGTTGGACGAACAAAACAATCGGTTTTTCAAGATATATCGCAAAAATATACAAAAACAACAAATTTTATAATCAAAAAATATATTAAATCCGACGAAGAATTAAAGCTAATAAAAAAATTACAAAAATATAATCTTGTAATATTTGCTTTAGATAAAACAAACTACAGTCCTCGCCGTAGTTTCGGAATATCTGCAAAAACAATAAATCTAATAAGCAAATTGTCAAAAAAAACAAACGTAATAGTTAACTTTTTAGCAATACCATACTCAATATCAAAATTTACAAAAAAATTACAAAACGTAAACTCAATAATAATATCAAATAACGATACAAAACTTTTTCAGCAAGCATCGGCCGAAGTTATTTTTGGAGCAATACCTGCAAACGGACACTTACCTGTTAAAATAAATAAAAAATATTATCGAGGCTGGGGAATAGAAACAAAAACACTTAATCGTTTAAAATTTACAGACCCTGTTGCCGTTGGAGCAGATATAACATATCTAAAAAAAATAGATTCTATTGCAATAAACGGAATAAGAGAAAAAGCATACCCGGGTTGCCAAATTCTTATAGCAAAAGACGGTAAAGTTTTTTATGATAAATCGTTTGGATATTTTACCTACGAACATAAAAATAAAGTTACCGGTAACGATATCTACGACCTTGCATCTATAACAAAAGTATGTGCAACAACATTAAGTTTAATGTATCTTTACGAACACAAAAAATTCGATATAAATAAAAAAGTTTCCGATTATTTATCACAATTAGACTCAACAAACAAACAAAATATTATTATAAAAGATGTTTTAACACATCAAGCACGGTTAAAACCTTGGATTCCGTTTTATTTAAAAACAATTCGCAACCCCGAATATAAAGCTAAAATTTATACAAAAACTCCCGATAATAAACACAAAACAAAAGTATGCGACAATATGTATATTCTTGATACATATAAAGATACAATATACAAGCGAATTGCAGAGTCTAAACTGCGAAAAAAGAAAGAATACCGCTATAGCGATTTAGGATTTTATTGGTTTCTTAAAATTATAGAAAATACAACAAATACAAGTCTCGATAAATTTGTTGAAGAAAAATTTTATAAACCACTTGGAGCATATAATACGACATTTAATCCGTTAAATAAATTTAAAAAAACAAATATTGTTCCTGCCGAAAAAGACGATTATTTTAGAAATTGTGTTGTGCAAGGATATGTGCATGATATGGGAGCAGCAATGTTAGGCGGAATAGGCGGACATGCAGGATTATTCTCAAATGCCGAGGACTTAGCCAAAATTATGCAAATGCTTATTAATAACGGAACATACGCAAAAAAACAATATTTTAAACCCGAAACAATAAAAAAATTTACAAAATGCGAATTTTGTCCCGATAACCGAAGAGGATTAGGTTTTGACAAACCTCTTAATGATATAAACGGAGGAGGTCCTACTTGTGTATCGGCACCACCCGAAAGTTTCGGACATACAGGATTTACGGGAACAATGATTTGGGGAGACCCCGTAAACAAAATAATATTTATATTTTTATCTAACAGAACATACCCTACAATGAAAAATAAAAAACTTATCGAAGATAACATAAGAACAAATATTCAAGAAAATATTTATAAGGCTTTTAATTTAAATAAAGAAACAAAAAAAGATACATTAAAAAATGATTGAACTATACAACGGAGATATTACAAAACTTAATGTCGATGCAATTGTAAATGCAGCAAACAATTCGCTTTTGGGCGGAGGAGGAGTAGATGGTGCAATACATAGAGCAGCAGGAACAAAATTGCTTGAAGAATGCAAAACACTTAACGGATGTGCAACAGGAGATGCAAAAATTACAAAAGCATATAATTTGCCATCGAAATATGTAATACACTCGGTAGGTCCTATATGGAAAGGAGGAAAACAAAACGAGGATAAATTACTTGCATCGGCATACAAAAAATCGTTAGAACTTGCCGTAAAAAATAAAATAAAAACTATTGCTTTTCCTAATATTAGCACGGGAGTTTATGGATTTCCAAAAGAACGTGCAGCAATAATAGCAGTGCATACTGTAAAAACTTTTTTAGCCGAGAACAATTCTATAAAAAAAGTTATATTTGCCATATTCGATAAAGAAAACCTTGATATTTATAATAAACTAATTAATTAGAAAAAAAACTATTTTTATTTATCTATTGCTTAATTACTCGGTTTTAGTGTTTTATAATATAAAAAAAAAATATAATTTTTTTTTAGTATAATAGTTAACATATATACATTTGCAAATCTTTGAAAAAGATAATGATTAAGAAAAACACTAAAAATCAATAAATTATGGGAATATTTATTACAATGGTTATAATCTTTATTATAGGTTATACTATGATTGCTTTAGAGCATCCTCTAAAGATTGATAAAGCGGCTTCTGCTTTATTAATGGGAACAATACTTTGGGCTATTTACGCTCTTAATGGAGTAGATGTGCTTTCGTATAGTCATGAATACAGTCGAGCATGGAAAGAATTTGCCGAAAGTTCAAATTTAGCATTA
>JALSQC010000152.1 GCA_026985625.1 Bacteroidales bacterium
ACTTTCGCCGCTACTACCACCCAAAGTTCCTATTTGTATGCCTACAATAGCATTTTTTATTTCGGCATAATTAATTTTGCTTTGTCCGCCTCCCGATAAAAGTTGAATACCTCCCCATTGTCCGGGTATATTGTCGTAAAATTCTTCTAAACGGTCGCCTCTAAATATTACAGGATTATCTATTGTTCCGTTTACTATTAAAGTTCCGTGTATAAACATTCCTGCATTATGATGAAAATAAATAGTAGTTCCTTCTTCTATAGTTAATGTTTTTGCTGAGTCGAGGTAAACGTAATTATAAACTAAATGAGGAATATTACTTGTCCACGTTGTATCGTTAGTTAATTCTTTAGATTTTACAAGATGAACGTCTTGTCCAAAACTAACTAAATCTATATCTTGAGTATTACCATTATAAGTAAACAAAATAGAATCTTGTTCTATCATTTTATTACGGTTTGGGTTAATTGTTACCTCGACAAAAATAAATATACTGTCGTTAGATTTTATTTCTACATCGGACAACTCGTTGGTTTTATAACCGTTAATATTAATCCTATATGGACTGTTTGTTCCACGTGCAAGTTTTATTTTATCTAGTTTAATTGATTTTGGATTTTTGTTATATACTTTAAAGTTGTATGTAGTTGAGCCGATTGTTGTAAAAATTGTATCAAACATTACGGTATCAACCGAGAAACTTAGTTTATATTTTGGATCGGTTGTAAAGTTTTCTTTCTTACACGAAAAAAATATTATTAAAAATAGTATAAGTATTAAAAAATTCTTTTGCAATTGATTTTGTTTTTTTGTTTTAACGAAATTACTAAAATTTTATTTTAAAATTTATATCCAAAGTTAAAATTAAATACAAATTTAACATGGCTTAAATACGACGATATGGTTTCGTCAACTAAATTTTGAGGAGAGCCGTTTTGTGTATTATAATAAAAAAATTCATTATTTTTATATCCCCACCCACTACAAATATCAATAGTAATAACATCTCCAATAATAAACTGATGACCAAACACAATATTTGTGTTTAAGTATGTTGTTTTAATATATTCCGATTTAAACGATGTTCCTTTTTCTTTTATTATTGCCGATAAATACGATACAAAAGGACCTACATAAAATCCTTTAGGAGCTTTTTTATTATAATAAAATTTATATCCACCTTGTGCTCTAAATCCGTATAAAGCATAATAAAACGGGGTACCCGAATTACTCGAATTATAAGATTCTTCGTATGATTTTAATAAAATACCTTTTCCAAGATACGAGAATCCAACAAAAAATGTAGATTTTTTGTTAATCTGGTGTTCTAAAATTACACGATACTCCGATGCTAAAGGCATTGGTGAGCCTAATATTGCTAAAGGATTTGTTTTTATTACATTTACAGGTTTATACTTGTTAATGTCTTTTTTTATATTATCGTCGTCCTCTATAAATTGCGAAAATCCTTTAAAAAAAAATAAAAACAATAATATAGATAATAATATGTATCTCATTGTAATATAGTTTATTCGGGTTTATACAGTAAATTTTTTTTAGATTTAATGGCAATAAAACTTTTAAGATAAAACGGAGTAAAATATGCTACGTCAACAAATTCGTTATTAATTAATTTATTATATGATAATTCTACCATATTTTTTGCCGATGTAATAACGTTATTAAAAAACACTGCATTTTCCGACTTTATATATTCTTTGCATTTTTGAGAGCCATTACCACAGAAAGTTATTTTATTATTTTTTAACTCATTGTTAAATGAATCATTATTTATAATTTTAGATTCGGTTTTTGTGAGTTTAACTAATTTTTTGTCAAAAATCGAGAAATAAACCTCTAAACGTCTGGCATCAATCATTGGACAAATTAAACCGTTGTTATAATCTGCTGTTTTTTTTACATTATAAGCTAAAGCTTGTAATGTGTCAATTGATATTAAAGGAATATTGTTGGCATAGCAAATTCCTTTTGCTACCGATGTTCCTATCCTTAGGCCTGTATAAGAACCAGGTCCCTCGCTAATTGCTACTGCCGATAAATCTTGTATATTAAGTTTATTTTTATTAAAAATTTTTTCGATAAATACTGTCAAAACATGCGAATGATTTTTATCGTCAGTAGTTTCTATTACATCTATTAATTTACCTTTGTTAGCTACAGCAACCGAGCAAACATTTGTTGTTGTATCTATATTTAAAATTAAACTCATTTATTCTTGACTAAATAGTTGGTTTTTATTTACCTTTTTTACTCTTGTTCCGTCTTTTAAAAATTTTGATATTGCATCGTATGGAGCCGAAATAACTTCGTCGTTTAGTTTTAATCCCGATTTTATTTCTATATATTCGTTATCTTGAATTCCTGTTTTAACTTTTTTAATTTTTGCTTGGTTGTTTATTAAAACAAATACTATCTCGTTTTTATTTTGTTCGGTTTCTGTTACGGTTGAATCTGTTTTAACTGTAACTGCCGAGATAGGAATGGTTAAAGCGTTAATAACTTTATTTGTTTGTATATCTACGCTTGCCGACATTCCGGGTCTAAAAGGTGAATATGAGGGATTATCTTTTGGTATTAAATCTTTATATGAACTTTGTAAAAGTCTTATTTTAACATTAAAGCTTGTTACTTGGTCGGTTGCCAACCCTTGTTGTGTTGTATTTGCAGAATTTGCTATTTCGGTAACAATACCTTTAAATTTATGGTCGAGATAAGCATCTACTTCTACAATTGCAGTATCTCCCATGTGAACTCTAATAATATCGTTTTCGTTAACATCAACAACAACTTCCATTTTGCTTAAATCTGCTATTCGTAACATTTCGGTTCCTGCCATTTGAATTGTTCCAACAACTCTTTCGCCTATTTCGACATTTAGTTTTGATATTGTGCCGCTCATTGGTGCATAAATTGTTGTTTTGTTAAGATTTTCGTTGGCTTCGTTTACCGATGCTTCGGAGCTTTTTATAGCAAAATTTGCAGCGTCAACATTTGCTTTTGCAACTTTATATGCTGATTCTGCCGTTTCGAATTCGGCTAAAGAAATAGCTTTTTTCTTAAATAATACTTTGTTTCGTTTATAAGTGTTTTCTTTATCGATAAATTGAGCTTGAGCTTGAGCCAATTGCGATTTTGCCGAGTTTAACGATGCTTTTGCTCTTTCCAGTGACGATATGTAAATATCGGGTTTAATTTTTAAAAGTAGGTCGCCTTTTTTTACCAAATCG
>JALSQC010000153.1 GCA_026985625.1 Bacteroidales bacterium
AATTGTATCGGTTTTTATACAACCAACAGCGTCGGTAACTTCAAAAGTGTATTGTCCTGCAGGTATTTGATTTGCAAAAGTTGATGTTCCTCCTGTAGGAATCCAATTATATGTATAGCCGGGAGTTCCTCCCGATACAGTTGCAGATATTGTTCCTGTACTATCGCCACGACACAAAACATCTGTTCCTAATAAGCTAATATTTATAGGAGGATCTAATTCTATTAAAGTAAATGATGTATCTAAACTACAACCGTTTACATCGCTAACCGTAACGGTATAATTTCCTGCAGGAACATTTATTAAAGAATCGGTTTGTGATGGAGAATTGTGCACTGTTCCGTCAGACCAAGTATATGTATATGGTGGTGTTCCGTATTGCACGTCAACAATTAAAGTTCCTGAGCTGTCGCCTGCACACCAAATATCGCTTGAACCTATATTTGATATTATCATTTCCGGATTTGGAATCATTGTAGTGGGTGCAATAGTTGTATCTTGAAATCCTGCTAAATCCCAAGTGTTATTATACCATGTTATAGGAATATATCCTAACGGATAATTTACATTTACAAGCGGACCTATATGATATGACCATTTTAATCCGTTAAGTTGATACATTGAGGTATCTGTTGCTGGAATATAAATTTCGTCGGAACAAAAATATCGTTGTTTGGTATCGAATAAATTTTGCGAACTTGTATCAATTTCGGTTGGAGTTCTTGTAAAAGTATCTGCGGGCAACGGAATGCAAAAGCTTGGTATTTCGGTTGGGGTTATTATGGGAAAAGGAATATTTATTGTAAATTCTAAAGCTGTTAATGCAAATTCAAAGGCTATACTGTCCCATGTGTGATTTGTTATTGTTGGCGAAATACTGTGATTTATGCCAACGTCCATACTTTGCCAATCGAAACAAGGCCATTTAATATTTAAATCGTCACAAGCCGGAAATTTTATTGTATCCGAAACACCCGAATCTATAACCGTATTTGCGTTATGAGGTTCTGTAACGGTATATTCCAAATCGGTAGGAAACGACAATGTTGTCCATACTGTCGGACTAAAAGTCAAGTCTTGTTGCATAGTGCTGCTAAAGTTAAGATTTGCCGTAAGCAACGAATAGTCAATACTAATGCCTCCTCCCAGATTATATGAACCATTTAACGCTGCAAGAAATTGTTGTATTGCAGGACCTTGTGGTGGTGGCAAAAATCCTGCAATAAAACTTAAAAATTGTATTACGTCTAAATCGAATTGGGCATAAGTGCTGTCGCCGTTTGCTATTATTGATTTATGACAAACATCGCTAGTATCAAGATAATCATGAGTTTCTATGTATGGTATCGTAATTTCGCCACTTAATCCTGTTCCTGCAAAATTAGTAAATGTTATTGGTAATACCGTATCGTGACAAAAACCGAAACTTCCGTTTTGTGAACATGGGTAAATAACTTCGCCAGTTTGTCCGTTAAGATAAAATAGTATTAACGAATCGGTTGGAACGTTAACATTAACAAGGTTAAAGGTATCGCATGATATTGCACAAACTTCTGCATTAATATCTAAACCAAAACCATAATCTAAATCTAATGATATAACTCCTGCTTGCGGAAAATGCGAATTTAATCCCCAACCCGGCAATACTTCGTAATCGGAATTTATTGTTATTGTTTGTCCGGGATTCCACGTATAATTATTCGGAAAAGTAAGATTTATACGTGTTGGATAATAAACATCGAGCCACCCTGTTGTAAATCCTGTCATTTCAAAAGTCGAGCCTAATTCCAGCCATGTATCTATATTTACCATTGCTCCTATTTGTCCTCCCAAAACCGATTGCATATAACCTATTGACATTGTTGTATCGTAATATACATGAAATAAGTTAAGATTAACATTTATATTAAATGGAGAACCATTTGGTCCCCACATATTTTGATTTGTTGTAAACCAATCGATATCGGTAGTAAACGTATGTGTTTGACTTTTAGCATTTGCCGAAAGCAGAATAATAAAAAATAAAATTACAGTATGTTTTATTAATCGTATCAATCTTTAAATTTTACTGTTAACAAACTTTTTAATAATACTTTTGCAAGGACATCGCGTGCTATTACAGGGTAATTAGCATTTATCCAAATTGTTTTATTGTATGTTCCCGTAAAAAACATAAACCTCTCATATTCTATTACCGTGTGTAAAGTATCTTGTGCTTGCGTTTTAAACGATACTAAAAAATATGTGGCTTTTTTACCGTCATCGGTAAGTGTATCTTTTTTGCTAATAAATTTTACTCCTTGTTTTTCGATATATTCTTTTGTTATATTTTTTACTAACATAGGATATGGCGAACCGTTAATCTCGTTTACTTGTATGGTTGACGACGATGTTGGATGTAAAAGTGTATTTGCTTGAGGCAATACCATAAAATATTTAGGTGGAATAAACGAAACATCGGTATTTGGAACTTTATACGATGGAATTATAGTATCTTGTGAATCAGTATTTTGTGCTGATAAAATTGTTGATGCAATAATAAATATTATTATAAAAATAAACTTTTTCATATTTGGTTGACAAATAAAGTATAAAATTAATACTTTTTTTATATTTTTTTTATAAATAAACACATCTTTTTTATATAAATCTTGATTTAAATAAATAATTTTGTAAAAATTATAATATTATGCAAGATTTATACATTTACAATTCTTTATCGCGAAAAAAAGAAAAGTTTGAACCTTTAATTAAAGGGCATGTAGGAATGTATGTTTGTGGCCCGACAGTTTATGGCGAAGCTCATTTAGGACATGCTCGTCCTGCAATTACTTTTGATTTACTTTTTAGATATTTAAAACATATTGGGTATAAAGTAAGGTATGTTAGAAATATTACCGATGTAGGACATCTTGTTAACGATGCAGATGAGGGCGAAGATAAAATTGCAAAAAAAGCAAAGCTCGAAGAATTAGAACCTATGGAAATTGTTCAACGTTATACCGATAGTTATCATAAAAATATGGAGCAGTTAAATACGCTTACTCCAAGTATAGAACCTCGTGCCTCGGGGCATATTATAGAACAATTACAAATGGTTGACGATATTTTTAATAATGGTTATGCTTACGAAAAAAACGGTTCGGTTTATTTTGATGTAGAAAAATATAACAAAAAGAACAATTACGGAAAATTATCGGGACGAAATATAGATGAGCTTTTTAATACAACTCGTCAGCTTGACGGACAAGATGAGAAAAAAAACAGTTTTGATTTTGCTTTATGGAAAAAGGCAAAACCCGAGCATATTATGCGATGGCCATCGAAATGGAGTAATGGTTTTCCGGGTTGGCATTTAGAATGTTCTACTATGAGCACAAAATATCTTGGAAAACAATTTGATATACATGGTGGAGGAATGGATTTGCTTTTTCCTCATCACGAATGTGAGATTGCTCAATCGAAAGCAGCTAACGGTAACGAATCGGTAAAATATTGGATGCATAATAATATGATTACAATTAATGGTCAAAAAATGGGAAAATCGCTTGGTAATTTTATTACACTTAACGAGCTTTTCTCCGGTAATCATAATCTTTTAGAAAAATCTTATAGTCCTATGACAATACGGTTTTTTATTTTACAAGCTCATTATCGTAGCACCGTAGATTTTTCAAACAAAGCATTGCAAGCTGCCGAAAAGGGTATGGAAAGACTTTTTAACGGAATTGAAACATTAAAAAAGATTAAACCCTCGGATAGTTCTACAATAAATATTACGGACATAAAAAATAAATTTTATTCGGCTATTAACGACGATTTAAATACTCCTATTCTTATATCACATATGTTCGATGGTGTTAAAATTATTAATTCTATTTATGCAAATAAAGAGCAAATATCAGCTAATGATTTAGAGTTATTAAAAAAATTATACAAAACATTTACATTTGATATTCTTGGATTAAAACCCGAATCAAAAATTGATAATTCTAACAATAATGTATTAAATTCGGTAGTGGATTTACTTCTTAACATACGTTTAAAAGCAAAAGAAAATAAAGATTTTGCTACGTCGGATAAAATTAGAGACGAACTAAATAAAATAGGAATTATTGTCAAGGATAAAAAAGATGGGTTTGACTGGGAGCTTAAAAATTAGTATTTTTTAATTTTTAGTGTTTCGCCTGAAAAACATGTCGGGGTTTTATTTCTGTAAAGTTACAAAATAATTAGTTTATTTGTAAGAAGTTATTTGCTTGTAAAAATACATTAAAAAACGTCCTCGTTTGTGACGAGGACGAGGGAGGTTTTATTATTTATTTTTTAGAATTTGTAATTTTAGATTCTGTTTCAGATTCAAAATTTTAAATTTATAAAAAGAGAATAAAAACCTAAAAACCTAACAGATTTTAAAATCTGTTAGGTTTAAGAATCGGTAGCTAAGCAATTTGTTTCATTATTTGTAGAGATTGCCACGCTCGCAATGACGGACTTTTTTTGATTATTTATTTTTTATTATTCGAGTCAATTATTTTTTTATCTGATGATTGACTTCTTAATATTTGTTTTGTTCTTTTTAAAAATACAATATAGTCAAAACTAATATTAGATAGACTTTTCGATTTAACAATAAATGAATTATTTTTTTTATCGGTTATATAAAGTTCGTCATATGTATCTATTGGTGTAAGCATTACAAAATACTTATCATTTCTCATTAGTTTATCAAAGCTTATTTTACATTTTCCATCTATTATTTTTTCTGTACCTACAGAATGAATATAAATACGACTAACTTCTTTTGTTTGCGAAAAAGCAATTATGGTAAAAAGACTGAGTATCGATATTAAAATTATTTTTTTCATAATATATATTTTTTTAATTAATTTATTAGTTACGTAAAACAAATATTTGTAAAATTCCTTCTGCAGCTGAACTAGAATTCCCTCCAATATAAATTGTATTTCCAGAATACTGCCTATTTGCTCTTACTTCAAAAGTATAATTCCCATTAGAAGTAACATGATAACGTGCAATTGCAGAATAATTCTGCCAAGTCATATATGAATAATAAGAATCAATAGATGTTCTAACATATCCACCTACAGATGCCATTGTCCCATTAATATATAATGCTACATTAACTATATTCCAATCACTACCATTCATATACATATTACCACTAAACCATACTAAAACTCTATCTCCTGTATGTAAGCCATTTACAGTGATTGATTCTCCAGGTATTGCTGTAAATGTACTTGAAGTAATAGCCAAAGAACTTGTGCTTTCTACAGTGTGAATATCACTTAAAGAAATCCCTGCTACCCAAGAAGGAGCAACTCCTGTTCCATTAGATTTTAAAAGTTTACCTGCATTACCTGCATCACCGTTAGGCATTAAAGCACCTGAAAATCTAACATTTCCACTTACATCTAATCTTTCGGAAGGCGAAGTTGTTCCAATACCAACTTCACCACTACTTTCAATTACCATTCTTGGAGTAGAACTAGCATTTAAAAAATTTAAATCATTATCACTGCTACCATATGTAATTTTAGCATATTGACTTCCAGTTGCTTGAGCATCATTTAAAATAATTCCTGCATCAGTTTCGGAAGTATTAGATATTTCAATATTTTGGGTGGCACCATATACTTCTAATTTTGATGAAGGCGAAGTTGTTCCAATACCAACATTTCCCGTATTTGTAATTCTCATTCTTTCGGTACCATTTGTTCCAAAAATTAATGAATTATTTTGTCTGTTTAAAATTGAAAAATCGTTACTGTTTACTGAGAATGTAAGTCCTGTATTTGCAGATGTGCTTCGGCTAAGTTGTAATAAATTTCCATCACTTGTCCAATAAATATGCAAGGGACTTTGTGGTGTTGTAAATGAAGAACTATTGCTTATCCCTACATTCTGAGCCACTAAAGAAGCTACGCTCAAAACAGTTATGCCGATTATAAAAATTAATTTTCTCATAGTTATTAATTTTATTTATTTATTATTATTTGTCTTGTTATTATATTATTATCCGAACGAAAAACAATAGAATATATTCCTGCACTTAAATTTTGAGTGTTTACAATTATTTTTTGTTCGGTATTTTCTAAGACTATATGCTTTGTTATTAACGATTGTCCTATTTGGTTTATAAACGATAGGTAGTAATTGTTACCTTTTGTACCTGTTAATTGTAACTTAACATTGTCGTAAGCAGGATTATTAATTATTGTAAAATTATCTTCTTTAGAAAGTAATCCCGAAGAACAATCTGACGATATTATATTAAATGTTTTACTGTTTCCGTTAAAGTCTGTTTGCGACAGGCGGTAATAAACATTTTTGTTTAATAAATCAGCATCGTAATACTCATAATTATTTATTTCGTTACTTGTGCCTGCTCCCGATATGTTTGCTATTGAATAAAAATATTTTCCATCGGTTGATTTCTCTAATATAAAATAATCGTTATTGATTTCGCTTGCAGTAGTCCATGTAATAAGTTTGCCACCGTCTTGACAGTGAGCTGTAAATTCTTTTAATTCTATAGGGAGAGGAGTATCTTTGCTTCCGAGTGTAAATTTATCGCTCCAAGTAAATCCATACCAAGTTGATGTTGTAAAATATGAGCCATAAGGATTTCCTGCTGTTGTAAACAGATTACTGCTTGTATTTACTGAACCGTCGAGTGGTGTCCACCACGATGATGAGCTTCCTTCGGTTACCCAATGAAAACCTTCGATTTGCGATTCGGTTAGTCCGTTTAATTCGGCATCCCAGTATTCCATATCAACTTTAATACCTGCGGCAACATCTAATTTTCCTATACCGGGAACTTCGTAATAACGTGCAACTCCACTTGTTGCTGTTCCTCCATAACTACCTGTTTGTATTTGGTGTCCTCTTATTATTGTTATTGTTCCAAGGTTTTGGTTTGTAGTTATTTTTATTCCTAAATTGGCGGGGTCGTAATTCGATACATTATTAACGGTTTTGGTTGATGTAATTGTTCCTGTATTATTACCAACTACTCCCGACCCATCGGTTGATGTTATTCTGTTTGTTTCGGTTTCGTTTACAATATCGCCTGTGCTTCCTAATGCTGCTATTTTATCTTTTAAATCGAATATTCCGTTTGTCATTGTTAAATGATACGAAATATCGGTATTTTGCGATAAAAAAACTTTGTTTGATTTGTTAACTGTTAGGTTTTCGAAATTTGTTTTGTGCGAGCCTCCTATCTCTTGGTCTGTGCTACCTGTAAAAACCGTTGTTCCCGTATTATCTATGTTGGAGTAAACATCGGTTGACCCGTTATTTATCCAATCACCTTCTAACGAAATGGTGCCATCGGAGTTTATATTACCTGCTCCCGTATTTGTGTATCCTCCATTTGCATCGCCATCAATATAAATATATGCACCTGAATTTACTACAATATTTGCTCCGTTGTTTATTAAACCTTGTGCATATATTATTGAGCTGTTTATTAATAAAAATATTATTGTTATTATTTTCATTTTTTTTATGTTTCACATTATAATTACAAATATAACAATAACATTAATTGTTACATAATTTTTTTGATGAAACTACATATTTTAATGACTAAATAGAGAAAATTACAGATAAAGATTATTCTCCTATTATTTTTACAAGAACTCTTTTTTTTCGTTTACCATCGAATTCGCCATAAAATATTTGTTCCCAAGGTCCAAAATCTAGCTTTCCGTTTGTAACTGCAACAACAACTTCGCGCCCCATAATTGTTCGTTTTAAATGAGCATCGCCATTATCTTCGAAAGTATTGTGGTTATATCGCGAATATGGTAATTCCGGAGCTAAACCCTCGAGCCATCTTTCAAAATCTTTGTGTAATCCGGGTTCGTCGTCATTAATAAAAACACTTGCAGTAATGTGCATTGCATTTACAAGCACAAAGCCTTCTTTTATTCCACTGTTTAATAAACAAGCATTAACATCGGGAGTTATATTTACAAAACCTCTACGAGATGGTATATTAAACCATAGTTCTTTTCTGTATGATTTCATAATTTAAAATTTTAATTCTTTTTTTATATTTTCTATTTTATTATTTAGGTTATTATTAACGTCATCAAATTCGTTAATATTTTTTAGTTTTGTATTTACACTAATATAAAATTTTATTTTTGGTTCGGTTCCCGATGGGCGTATTGATATTTTTGTATCATCGCTTGTAATAAATTGTAATACATTTGATTTAGGTAATGTAATTTTAGTTGATTTATTATTTTTTAAATCCAATTTAATAGATTTCTGATAATCATATATTTTTATTATATTGTGGTTATTTATTTTTTCGGGAGGATTATTACGTAATTTATCCATAATTTTTTTAATTTCTTCGGTTCCTGTTTTTCCTTTTTTTACCAATGATATAAGGGTTTCTTTATAAAATCCGTAAGTTTTATAAATATCTGTTAAAACATCTAAAATAGTTTTATTTTTATCGGCATAAAAAGCAAAAGCTTCGGCTATTAACGAGCAAGATATTATGGCATCTTTATCGCGAACAAAATCTCCGGCAAGGTATCCGTAACTTTCTTCGCCTCCTGCTATAAAAGTTTTTTTATTTTCGTTTTTCTTAATAATATCGGCAATATATTTAAATCCTGTTAAAACATTAAATATATCGACATTATAGCTGTGAGCTATTTTTGTTAAAAGGTCTGTGGTAACAATTGTTTTAACTATATATTCTTTTCCTGTGAGTTTATTATTTTCTTTCCATCTCGACAATATATAGTTTATAATTATTGTTCCTGTTTGATTTCCGTTAAGTAATATAAATTTATTGTTTTTATCTTTAATTGCTATTCCTACTCTATCGGCATCGGGGTCGGTAGCAAGAACAAGGTCGGCATTAATGTTTTCGGCATATTTTATTGCCATTTCAAGTGCTGATTTTTCTTCGGGGTTTGGAGATTCTACTGTTGGAAAGTTTCCGTCGGTTATTGCTTGTTCTTTTACAATGTTTACGTTTTTAAATCCTAAATTTTTAAGAGCTTTTGGAACTAATGTTATTCCTGTTCCGTGTAATGGAGTATAAACTATTTTAATGTTTCTTTGGTTTTTTATTTGGTTTGGACTTAATGATAATGATTTTATTTTATCAAGATAAATATTATCAATATCTTCGCCTATTATATTTATTAGTTCTTTTTTTGCACTAAAGTTAATATCTTTTATTTTTAATTTTTTTACTTCGCTTATTACATTTTTGTCGTGAGGTGAAATTAACTGTGCCCCATCGTTCCAATATGCTTTAAACCCGTTGTATTCTTTTGGATTATGCGATGCTGTAATTACAATGCCTCCGTTACATGATAAATGTCTAACGGCAAATGATAACTCGGGTGTTGGACGTAAATCGGAAAAAAGATAAACGATAAAATTATTTGCCGAGAATATATCTGCTGATATTTGTGCAAAATATTTACTGTTATTTCTGCTATCGTAAGCTATTGCTATTTTATGATTTTTATTTTTGGCTGTTTTTTTTATATAATTACAAAATCCTTGTGCTGCAAGTCCAACGGTATATTTATTCATTTTGTTTGTTCCTACTCCCATTATTCCTCGCAGTCCTCCGGTGCCAAATTCCAAATCTTTATAAAAAGATTCGATTAAATTATTATCATTTTTATTTAATAATTTTTTAACTTTTTGTTTTGTTTCGTTATCAAAGTCGCTTGATAACCAATATTTTGCTTTTTCTATTATATATTTTTCCATAATTATATTATATAAACATTTAAGTATTAATGTTTATTGTAAAAATATTTTGTTATAATAATTATAATCTAAGTCCTATTACAACAATATCGTCAATTTGTTCGTATGGCTCGTTGGTATTTGGATTGATATATGCTTTCCAGTCTTCTATTGCTTTGTTTATTGCTTGTTTTTGTTCGGCCATTGTATTTTCTTGCATCGACATTAAAATACGTTTAAAAGGTTTATATTTGAATTTTTTTCCTTTTGGTCCGCCAAACTGGTCGGCAAATCCATCAGAGAACATATATATTGTATCGCCTTTTTGATAATTAATTTGGTTTAATGTAAAATCGTCCATTTTAAGATAAATTGCTATTGGCATTTTATCGGCTTTTATTTCGTAAAGAATATAATCGCCTCCTTCGTCGAGCGATTTTACTTCGTTACCGTTATTTATTTCTACAGGAGGTAAATCTCTATGACGTATTATATACAATGGGTTGTTAGCTCCTGAGAATTGTAAATAATTATTTTCCAAATCTACAACTGTTAAAGCCATATCCATACCGTCTTTTTGTTCGCCTTCGGCTCCTGTTTGTTGCAACGATTGAATTACATCTTCCCTCATATTATTTAATATAAGATTAGATTGATATATTTTTCGTTCTACAACAATCTCGTTTAAAAAGCTAACTCCTAACATGCTCATAAATGCTCCCGGCACTCCATGTCCCGTGCAATCGGCTGCTGTAATAACAAGTTTTGTTGGTATTCCGTTATTGTTATTTATAATTGATGCCCAGTAATAGTCTCCGCTAACAATATCTTTTGGTTTAAATAGAATAAAATGTTCGGGAACCGATTTGGTAACATGATCCTCCGGTGGTAAAATAGCTCTCTGTATACGTTTTGCATAATGAATACTGTCGGTAATTTCTTGATGTATTTCTTCGATATGTTCTTTTTGTTTTAATACTAAATCGCGTTGTGCAGCAATTTCGTCGCGTTGTGCAGTAATTTCTTCGTTTGCTTTTCTTATTTCTGCTGTTCTTTCTAATACTATTTTTTCTAGTTGTTCTTTTTCTTTAACCAGTCGTCGCGAATTTAATTTTACTATTATGTAAATAACTAATATAAAACCTATTACATATAAAATGTAGGCCCACATTGTTCTATACCATGGTGGTAATATTGTAAAAGTAAATTTAGCCGGTTTGCTTTCGACTCCAAAAATATTACGTGCTTTTACATAAAACGTATAATCGCCTTCGTAAAGGTTGTTTTTTGTTGTTCGTGTTTCTGTTGTCCATTTAGACCATCGAGTATCGTTACCCTCTAAAAATACACTATATTGTAAAGGTTCGTTTTGATTGAAATAGTTAGCCGAATATTCAAATATTAAGTTATTATCTTTATATGGTATTTCTATATTTTCTGATGTTTCTTGTTTGTTAACAGGCACTTTTATTGTGTCGTTTCCAAATATTGTTTCAATGTAATTTGTTCCGTAAAATACTACCGAATCTTCGTTTAGAGATGTTTTTCGTATTAAGGTTGTATATGTTTCGTTTAAATTGTATTTAATATTTGGATTAATAGTATAAAGGTTGTCGTTAACATAAAAATATTTATTTTTATCAGGAGAAATAAAAATACCTATTTCGAATAGGTTGTTTGGAATTTGTCTGTATATTATTTTGTTATTTTTAACAATTTTATTTTTATCAAAAGTTTCAGACTCTATCCAATATTTTTTATTTTTTTCATCTACTATAGAAAAATAATATTCGTTATTAACAAATATAAACCCTCCTAAAGATATTTGTTTTTTATAAAATTGATTTCCTAAAGAAGAATCGGGTTGGAATATGTCTTTTTCTTTATCGTAAGAATATATTCCATTTTGTGTTGCTAAATACAGTTTGTTATTAAATATTGAAAAATTTAATCTTTTTAAAGATGGTATTCCTTTATTTGAATAATAGTGAGATATTTTTTCGTCGGCTAAATAATTTGTTACTTTAAAAACTCCATCGTGATCGGAACTTAGCCACAGGTCGCCTTCTTTTGTTTCTATAATTTCTTTTATAAGGACTCCCAAACTGTTTATTTTTTTTACACTATACCATTTTTTATCTTTATATCTAAATATAGCTATTCCCGAGGGATAACCAACAATAACAACTCCGGGATTTATTTTAGAAGCATACAATTTATAACAATTAAATCTTATTTTATGATTTTCTAATCCTATAAGATTTTCTTCAATATTTTTTACATTGTTATTTTCGTCTATTGAAAAGACTCCTTGTAAAGTTCCTATTAATAATATTTTTTTGTCGTCGTCGTTAATAATGCACGATGACCAAACTTGATTATTAATTTGATTTATTTTTTTAAATGATTTTAAATTATTTTCGTCGGGACTAGAAAAAAATACTCCGAAATCGGTACCTATATAAATGTTATTATTAAAGAAATTAACATCGTTTATGCCTCCCTTTATACCATTTTGTTTATTAAATCGCCATATAGGTTTGTTATAGTCGATACGAGAAATTCCGTTTGAATTTAGTGCTAACCATATAGGACCTGATTTATTTTGAAACAAATATGTTATTTGATTATCTAAAATACCAAATTTTGTATTTATTTTATATAGTAACTCTCCT
This sequence comes from Bacteroidales bacterium, assembly GCA_026985625.1. Classification (GTDB taxonomy): domain Bacteria; phylum Bacteroidota; class Bacteroidia; order Bacteroidales; family JAFGXI01; genus JALSQC01. The sequence goes on from JALSQC010000153.1 coordinate 12,444, forward strand.
TTAGGGTTAAAAATAAGAAGACCTTGTTCTCCAAATAACGTTGCTACAGCAAAATTACCATCGTATAATTTAATAAAATGATATATTGCCGCTGATTTCGTTAGATTACTTACTCCTTCG
>JALSQC010000154.1 GCA_026985625.1 Bacteroidales bacterium
TAAACCTTTAATAGACAAAGCTGTTAATCTAAAGTTTATAGGCCGTGTTGGTGCAGGCATGGAAAATATTGATGTTAGTTATGCCGAATATAAGAATATAAAATGTTTAAATTCTCCCGAAGGTAGCAGAAGTGCTGTTGGCGAACATGCCTTAGCCTTGCTTTTAAATATCTTTAATAACATTACAATTGCAAATAATGAGACCAAATTACAAAAATGGCAACGCGAAAAAAACAGGGGTATAGAAATAGAAGGTAAAACAATAGGCATTATAGGTTATGGAAATATGGGCAGTTCTTTTGCTAAAAAATTATCGGGGTTTAATTGCTCGGTAATATCTTACGATAAGTATAAAAAAAATTATTCCGACAAATATACCAAAGAGGTTAGTTTAAAAACATTACAAGATAATGCCGATGTTATTAGTTTACACGTTCCTCTAACGCAAGAAACAAATTATATGATAAACTCTGATTTTTTTAAAGCTCTAAAAAAACCTGTTTATTTAATTAACACATCGCGAGGCAAAGTTGTAAAAACATCTGATTTAGTAAATGCTTTAAAAAATAAAAAAGTTTTAGGTGCAGGCTTAGATGTTTTGGAATACGAGAATAATTCTTTTGAGAACATAAATTTTTCGGATAATAATGACTTTAAATTTTTGTTAAACTCAGATAATGTTATTATTACTCCACATATTGCAGGCTGGACAAAGGAATCAAAAATAAAATTAGCCGAAGTTTTATCTAATAAAATTATAAATATGTTTAATACTTTATAATTATTTTTCTAATATTTTAATTTCTTTTTCGTTTTTTATTTCCATAGACGGCAAACCTCTATTATTTGTTACTTTTCCTGTTACACATATTTTTTTGGACATTAAATATTTATTTGGTAAATACGAAAAGTTTGCCGTATTGTCGCTCCATATTGTAATTGTAAATATTTGATTAGGAAACGATTTATCGAGATTTAAAAATATATGTCCTTTTTTTGTTTTTTTTGTGCTTGATACTGTTCCGCAAACGGTAACTTTTTTTGCTTTGTTCATATACTCAAAAGCTTGCACCGTATTTATGCAATGTTTTGGCATTTGATTTTCTTTTAATGGAGGAACATCAAATTTTTGACGTCCTGTAACCCAGTCTTGTGGCACATTTTGTTTTTCGAGAGCCTCTTGCAAACTATCGTCTATATTTGCAAAAAAATCGATACCGGTTATATTTTCTACCTCGTCGATACAATGTGTATATGATATTACCGGACTTGTTAATTGTGCATTTGGTAAAATAAAAGCTATAGCTTTTTTGTTTTTGTAGTCTAACGCTATTTTAAAAAACTTTTTAGGAATACTTACTTTATTTACTCCACGTTCTATTTTTTTTAAGCTATCGTTTAATATTGGTCCTGTAACTACAAATAAATCGGTATTATTTACTATTACGTAGGTTCTTAATAGGTTTTCTAAATCGGCCATACCTTCGCGATTAAGTTCGGCTACCTGTGGCGACATATTAGAATATAGATACGATTCGGATAATGCTTTTTTCGACCATCTAAAATCTGCCGATGGGGCAAGATGACCCCTATCGTAGCCAAATCCATCGTATTTGTATGTACTATCAGGAAGTAAAGTTTTTAAAAAGTAATCTTTTTCGACTGCCGAACCTGTTGATATTTTTTTGTCGGGACGAAAATCGTTTGTTCTTCCAAAATTTCCGTTTTTAATATCGGGCAATATAATGTGTGCCACCCATTTTGCTTGTTCGTATTTTTCGTCATAAACAAGCATCATTGCTTGATGTTCTATAAGTTTATCGCCTTTTTCTAATTTTGGTAATCCTATTGTCCTTAATCTATATCTAATGCTTTGCAGTTTATAATTCTCTAATAAATTATTTATACTGTCTTGTTCTTTTTTTATTGATTTTAGTTTTTTTTCTAATGTCGATATTTTTATTGCAGCGGTATCTTGCGAAAAAGATATTTGTGATATAAATAAAAATAATACTATTAATAAGTTTTTCATTGGTCGTGTAATAAATTATTGAATAATTATTTTATTGTAATAGGCTTTTTTGTTAATGTTTATTATAGATTTTATCCTTTTTTTGTGTGTATTTAATTTTTGATATGCAAATATATATATTTTTACTATACTTTAAAAATGATAGTTTTTATTTAAGATATCTTTTTGTTTGTAGCTAAATACCTAACAAAAATAATGTTACTTATATATCTGCAAAAACTACTTATATACGGGTTGGTGATAGGTATTTTTAACTTGTACTGATAAAATAAACTTTGTTTTACGTAACACTTGTTACTGTAACAACAATTACGCAAATGTATTTTTTTGTTTATTAAAAAAATTATCATCTAACAATAATTTATATGCAGGTATTATTTTAATTACAAAATTATTTTCATTAATAGTATATTCTTGCTCGGAAGTAATAATATATCCTGTAGTTAATTTATATTCTTTCATTACTTGTTTTAAACCTGCAAGTTCACGTTTTAAAGTTACATCATCTTCTACCGAATGACTTACTTGTATAAGTGTTTTAATTTTATTGTCTTTTAATAAAACAAAATCGCACTCTTTTACATTTTTATAATAAAATATATTTTGCTCGTAAGATACACTATAATTTTGTTTTAAATAAAGATAAATAACATTTTCCAATAGCTTACCATAGTTATTTGAATATGCTGTTATTAACGTGTTTAGCAATCCGTTATCGATAAAATAAACTTTTTTTAATGATGCTGTTCTTTTTTTTATAGAATAATCGAATTTTGATATAGAGAATGCTAAATATATATTTTCTACGTAAGTATTTATCTCGTATAAAATATTTTTATCTAACTTAAATCCTTGAGACTTAAACTGATTATAAATTTTATTTACAGAAAAAGGATTGGTAATGTTTTCGGCTATTTTTTCTATAAACTGCTTTAATATTACTGTTGATGTTATTTTATAGCGTTCTATTAAATCTTTATAAAGCATAACGTAAAAATAATTACGTAATATTTCGTTTCTTAGTCGTTTTTCGGTATTAACAGTTTCCGGAAAACCTCCATTTTTTAAATACTCGTAGTAATTATTTATTATTTTAGCTTTGTTTTGTGGTAAATATATATTTGTGTCAATTTTTTTATGACGCAAATACTCATCGAAACTATAAGGAAAAACTTCGTAAGT
>JALSQC010000155.1 GCA_026985625.1 Bacteroidales bacterium
AGAAGAAAATAAAATAGACGAATCGTCACACTTTTTTATAGACTGGAATCTTGCATTTGCACAATTTACATCAAGCTCTAAAATAGAAATAGACAATAGAGAAATATTAATAGAAAAACTAAAAGAAAATATACCAATAGCACTGTTTCCCAGTAGATATGTTAAATTTGAAATAGAATTTTTTGTTCTTCAGGCAATTAGAGTTCGTTTAAAAATAAAATTAAAAGATGAACTAACCGAGCAAATAATAATAAAAAATAAAAAAATAATAAAACCCGTATATATCTTTACAACAAAACACAAAATAGGAAAATGGCCTTTACAAAAAGACATAATAAATTATATACAAAATAGTAATGATACCGAACTTAAACTATTACTTAAACATAACATTATACGTTTTGTAGAACATAATCAATATAGTGTAGGTATTAATTTTAAACAATTTAACGATAAATCGCTTAAGATTTTAAATAAAATAGGCGAACAAAACGGTTTTTTAATAACGGCACGTCGCGATGCTGCTTTTATGACCGATATTGCCGATATTGACAAATTCCACATAAGTAAAATTCAAAGCGATATGCAATCTAATATTATGGGAATACCAAAAAAAACAGGTTATATACAATACGTTCCGCGAGCAATACGCTATACCTTAACATATCCTACACCAATACAAACAGGCAAAGATTTTAACGATATATTAATATCAAACAAATTTAAAACAATATGTAACAAAAAAGGTAAAAAATTTGTTTTTGATAAAATTCGTAACGATGCAATAAAAAACAGCTCGCCTGTATATCAAGTTATTAATAATTTAACAAGCAAAACAAACAAAAACAATAATACAACATACAAATTTGTAAGCGGAGTTTATAACGACGGAATGCCTTGGAATGGAGTTATTGCAAAAGCAAATATAAACTCTGATAATTTTAATTTTAAAATATTATCGAGTTTAAAAACAAAAACACTAACACAATTTATTAAAAATTTTGAGAAAAAAAATAACAATAAAGTAAAAATAGCTTGGAACGGAGGATACATACTTAATCCCGAACTTGTAGGTAAACTCGGATTGCCCGAATCGTATATAGGTTCTCCGTTAGGATTATTAATATCAAACAACGAAATAATATCGGCTCCATTATTTAACAAACCTGCTATATTATTTTACAAAGACAATAAAATAAGCATAAAAAGAGTAAATCTAAAAAACGGAATTAAAATAATAGACAAAAATATTATATTTGATTTTGATGGCTCAACATATAATAACAATAAAATAAACAATAAACTTGCATTTTTCGACCTACTTAACAATAAAAAACAAATAGAAACAAAAGGCAAAGCAATAGTCCGCTTATCGGGAAACACCATTAAAGAAATTGTTTATAATGCCGAAAAAACAAACATAATACCCGTAGGATTAACTCTTGCAATAGATAAAAAAATATTACCAAAACACTGGAAACCAAACTATAAAATAAAATTCGAAATAAGCGAACTAAAAGATGTTATTAATGCTGTTGAAGCAGGACCTTTATTAGTTAACGATGGAAATTTTAGTTTAGATATGAATATCGAAGGTTGGAAAACCGATTTTTCAATAGCCACACAAGCAGCACGTTTAGATTTTACCGATATGCGAGGTCCTAAAATTGCCGCGGGAATAGATAATAACGGAAATCTTGCAATATTGGCAATAAACGGTAGAATTCGCGAATCGGTTGGAGCAACACATATAGATATGGCCAATATTTTAATAGACATGGGCATAAAATATGCTATGGGATTCGACCCCGGAGGTAGCAGCACTCTTGTTGTTAACGGAAAAACACTTAATATATCGCCATACAACAAAAATTACGAAGAAAATATTTATTCGCTACCACCACAACCAAGAGCTGTATCAAACTGTATTTTAGTTTATTAAAATAATAAAATATGGATTACAGAGATAATGTTTTTTTAAGCGTAGCCGAAAATTTAAATTTCTCGAAAGCTGCAAATGATTTATTTATAAGTCAACCTGCAGTTACAAAGCATATAAAAGAATTAGAAAGCAAATTATCGGTTACATTATTCGAACGCAAAGGAAATAAGGTATATCTTACACAAGCCGGAAAATTAACATATAATTATCTAAAAAACATAAAACAACAATATAACGAATTAGATTTTGAACTTGGTAGATTAAAAAACACTTTTAAAGGAAATTTAAAAATAGGAGCAAGTTCAACAATATCGCAATATCTTATTCCCGAGGTTTTGGCTGCTTTTTATAAACAATATCCCGAAATAAAATTATATTTATACAACGGTAACTCATTTGAAATGGAAAAAAGCCTTTTGCAAAATAATATAGACTTGGCATTAGTAGAGAATTACTCATCGCAAGCTAATATTAAATATAAAGATTTTTTAAACGACGAAATTGTTACAATTACAGGAAGTAACAGTGTATATTCAAAAAAAGCATCTTTAACAATATCCGATTTTAAACAAATACCTATTGTGCTTAGAGAAAACGGTTCAGGAACATTAGAGGTTATTAAACAAAAATTACAGCAAAATAAAATAAATATAAATAAACTAAACATTTTTATACATTTAGGAAGCACCGAGGCTATTAAAAATTTTTTAAGCGATTTTAACGGAATTGCTCTTGTATCCGAAAAATCTATACTTAAAGAAATACAATTAAAAACAATAAAAATTATTAAGGTTAAGAATTTGTCCTTAAACAGAAAATTTAGAATAGCAACTCGTTATGGAGAGTTACCAAACACCGCCAAAATATTTAATGATTTTTTAATTAATTATAACTTTTAGTTATAATCCATAACAAAAAACAATTTGATATAGTTATAATTAACTCTTAACTTTGTCAAAAAAAATTATAGTTATGGAAATATTTATTTTTGGTATATTATTTGGCTTAATAATAAGCTATGCAAACTTAAACAAGTTTAATACAATTAGCGGATTATCTGTTCTTAAAGACTATTCGGTAGCAAAATCAATTTTAGTTGCAATAGGTTTGGGTATTATTTTATTAAATATTGAGATTGAATTTGGTTTTGCATCTTATCACATAAAACCTCTTATATTTGGAGGGTTAACAATAGGAGGATTGTTGTTTGGAGCGGGAATGTCGATTTTAGGTTATTGCCCCGGCACTCTTGCCGTTTCTTTGGGCGAGGG
>JALSQC010000156.1 GCA_026985625.1 Bacteroidales bacterium
TGGAATTAAAATAATATTTAGTGCAATTGTAATTATTGCTCCAAAAACCGAAATAACGGCTCCGTATTTTGTTTTATTTGTTAGTTTAAACCATACCGATAAGTTGTAAACAATGCCTAAAAATAGGTTTGCCAATAAAATTATTGGAACAATTTTTAATCCTTCGTGATACGATTTTCCAATAAAATATTTTATTATATCAATGTAAAGCATTACAAAAAGAAAGATAAATAAACCAAATAAAATAAAGTATTTCATTACCAGAGCATACGTTTGTTTTGAGTCTTTTTCTTTTGCTTGGGCAAAAAAGAATGGTTCTGCCGCATAACGAAACATTTGTATAAATAATGTCATTAGTATTGCTATTTTGTAATTTGCTCCGTATATTCCTATTTGATACATTGCGTTTGTATTATGTGGCAAAAATATTTTAAGCAGAATGCGGTCGAGTGTTTCGTTAATCATTCCTGCAAGACCGGCTATTAAAAGTGGTAATGAGTATATTAGTATTTTTCTTAATAATTTTTTGTCGAAAATTAATTTTATTTTAAAAATATCGGGTAATAATAAAATTATAGTTATTGAGCTTGCTATAAGATTTGATATAAATATGTATGCTACCGTTATGTGTCCTCCGTAAAATATGCTTACCCACGAGTCGGGGTTTTTGTTTATTAAGTAGGGACATAGTTTTATAAAAAACAGGTTTAGTCCTACGTTTACAATAATGTTGATAAATTTTATTATTGCAAACCGCGTTGCTTTGTTTTGTTGTCTTAGGCGTGCAAATGGTATTGACGAAAACGAATCGAGACCTATTATTATACCAAACCATAGAATGTATTCGGGGTGTTGTTTGTATCCTATTGCGTTGGCTATATTTCCGTAAAAAATACTTATTAATAATATAAAACTTGCCGATGTTGTAAATAGGGATATTAATGTTGTGCTGTAAACTTTGTTTTGATTTTTTTCTGATTCGGAGAATCTAAAAAAACCGGTTTCCATTCCGTAAGTTAGTATTATTATTAAAAAACTAACGTATGCATATAGTTCTGTTACTACTCCGTATTCGTTTGCAGGTAAGTTATATGTGTATAACGGAACGAGTAGATAGTTTAAAAATCGACCTAATATACTGCTAACTCCGTATATGGCTGTTTGCCCTGCCAGTTTTTTTATTTTGTTCAAAATGTATAATAAATTTATTATTTATCAAATTTGCAAATTAAAGATATAAAAGTAAAAAAACTTAACAATTATTAAGTAATAAATCTTAAATAAAAAAAAAGACTGCCTAAGCAGTCTTTTTTTTATATTAATAAATTTTTATTATTTAACAATAGTTTTAAAAGTACTATCGGTAAAGTATTTACCAAATTCCATATCGGTTTTTGCTAAAGTGCTAAGAGAAGCGTCTTTGCTAATGGCTGCACGTAAGTTGTTATACATCATATCGGTATCTCCCGAACGAGCTCCTGCAATTGCTTTTAGATAATAGTTCATAGCTGCGTCTTTATCTTTGGCACAATCAACAGCTTTAACTGCTCCGTCGTTATCGCCGTTTAATAGTTTTGCCAAACCTGCATTAAAAGAGCAAGCGTCGCCAAAATAGTTAACAGCTCCTGCATAGTCGGCTTTTTTAATGCTAACTATTCCTAAATTATAATTTACCTCTGAACCTGCTCCCGATGCTGCTTTAAATTTTTCTTCGGCTTTGTCGATTTCGCCTTTCATTAAAGCAATAACTCCACAGTTGTTTATTATAATAGGATTTGATTCGTCTAATTTTTTAGCATCTTGAAAAGCTTTTTTTGCATCGTCGATTTTATTTAGTTTAACGTATGCGTAACCAAGGTCGTTAAATCCTCTCCAGTCGTTAGGATAGGTTTTTGTAACTTGTTGGTAAACTTTAGCTTTTTGGTTATTGTCGTTAGTTAATGTTGCAGCATAAAGCATTTCTTCTACATTTAAGCTATCGGGTTTTTCGTTAAATATTTTTGTTATTTCGTCGTCGGAATATCCTATTAGATTAACATTTACATTTAATTTAGAACGACGTAATTGTGGTAAAATTTTGTCGGCTAATTGTAAATATGCTTTAGATATATTTTTAATTTCTTTTTCGCGAACATCGGGGTCGCTATACATAGAAAGAACTCTTAAAATAAGATCTTTATCGGTAATATCAGAGCTTTCTAACAGTTGTTTAAATCCGTCCCAATCTTCGGCTGTTGTTGATTCTGATACAAAACCTTCTTTTGATGCGTCTTTAACTTTTTTAAGTTCTTTTTTAAGGTATTTTTCGGTTGATTTTGCTCTATTTTGTGCTAATTTTGTATTTAAATCTAATCCTCCATCGGGAGAAGCATAAGCAGAAAGGCTTATTCCTTTAAATTCTTTTCGGTCGTTGTTATTAACTTCGTTTATATAATCTTGCAAAGCTTTAATGTCTTCTTGTTTTAGTTCTTTTGATTTAATAATTGCTTGTTGTATAGCAAAATGTATATCAGCAGATTTTGATTCGGGAACTATTCTTTGGAATTTGTCTTTTCCTAATATTGGTTTTGCGTCTGCTTGAACCAACCCCGGTGTAGCTATTACGCCATCGGCAATTTTTTTAGGTTCAAAATCTAATTTTTTGTCTTCGTGTCCGGCTTTATAACCGCTTATACGAATTTCTAAATCGGAAACTCTCATTCCTTTGTTATAAGGAATTTTGTCGGTATATGAGAACGAACCTCCATCGGTATAGCTAATAACAGTGTTGTTGTCCTCAACTTTTTCGCCTTGTAGTTTTTGAACTTTGTAAGCTTTTTCGCCGTCTTTGTATTTTATAACGGGGGTAGCTTCTATTATAACTTTTTTATTAAAATATTTTGGCGGAAATTTACCCGATATGCTTACTTCTACACTATCGGCATGCATTTCCAGAATTTTAGGAGTTACGGTGTAACTTACTAAATCTGCATTTTTCTTCATTTTTTTTATTCCGCCGCAACTACTTACAAATAAGGCTATTAAAGCAATTGCTGCTAAAGAAAGAAATTTTGAATTTTTCATACTATTTTATTATTTATTTGGTAAATACTATTTTTTTAAAATATAATAATTTACAAATATGAAAAAAATTTTTTATAAATTGTTATTTTAAACTATGTTTTTAATAATTTTTTTTATTTTTTTAGTTAATTTTTATTCTAATGCCTTC
>JALSQC010000157.1 GCA_026985625.1 Bacteroidales bacterium
TAAAATACCCGTAAAATACATAGGTATTGGCGAGAGAATGGAAGATTTGCAAATTTTTAATCGCAAAGAATTTGTAGATTCGCTTTTTAGCTAATCTAAAATTAATAACAAAACTTTATTTTGACAAAAAAATCTATAAATATAATAACACTTGGTTGTTCTAAAAACCTTGTCGACTCGGAACAATTATTACAACAATACAAAGCAAATAATATAAACGTATATCACGATAACTACTCTAAATATACAGATATTGTTATAATAAATACATGCGGCTTTATTAACGATGCAAAACAAGAATCTATTAACACAATATTTGATTTTGTTAATGCAAAAAAACAAGGCAAAATAAAAGAACTATACGTAATGGGTTGCTTATCGGAACGATATAAAAACGACTTGAGAAAAGAAATTCCCGAAGTAGATGAGTTTTTTGGAGTTTATAATATTAAAGAGATTTTACAAAAAACAAATACAAAATATAAATACGATATTTTAGACGAACGCTATATAACAACACCAAAACACTATGCATATATAAAAATATCAGATGGTTGCGATAGAACGTGCTCGTTTTGTGCAATTCCTATAATCAGAGGAAAACATAAATCAAAACCAATAGAGCAAATAATAAGCGAAACAAAAAAATTAGCAGCAAACGGAACAAAAGAAATAATTTTAATAGCACAAGACCTATCGTATTACGGAATAGATATATACAAAAAACAAGCACTACCAGAACTTGTCGATAAACTATCTAATATACAAGGAATAGAATGGATAAGATTGCATTATACATATCCGGCAGGATTCCCAATGAGCTTAATGACAATAATGAGAAATAATCCAAAAGTTTGCTCGTATCTCGATATAGCATTGCAACATATAAGCGATAATATGTTACTAAAAATGCGTCGTAACATTACAAAAAAACAAACATATAAATTAATAAATGATTTTAGAAAAACAGTACCCCAAATAAAACTAAGAACAACATTATTGGTTGGACACCCCGACGAAACCGAACAAGATTTTAACGAACTATTAGAATTTATAAAAACAGTAAAATTTGACAGACTTGGAGTTTTTAAATATTCTCACGAAGAAAATACCTACGCATACAACAACTACAGCGATAATATAAACGACAAAATAAAACAAGAACGCTACGATAAAATTATGCAAATACAACAACAAATATCGCTTAGTTTAAATAAAAAATTTATAGGAACCGACATTAAAGTAATAATAGATAAAAAAGAAGGCGACTTTTATATTGCCCGCACACAATTTGATTCGCCCGAAGTCGATAACGAAGTGCTGATATCGGCAAAAGAAAACAACATTAAAATAGGAAATTTTTATAATGTAAATATTTTTGATGTAAACGATTACGATTTATTTGGAAAGATAATAAAATAATTGTAATTTCAACCATATGTTATTTTATTTAAAAATGAAAAACACTTTTATATACATTATAATAATAGTTTTTATAGCATCATCTTGTAAAAAGAAAAACAAAGAAATAATAATAACAGGAACAGTAATAAATAGTGTAAAATCGGAACAATTGAATAATGTAAATGTTATTTTGTCAGGAAAAATAATAGAATCAAACAAATGGACAAACTCTTACTCTAAATTAGCATCGACTAACAGCGATAATAATGGAAAATATACATTAAAATTAGATGCAGTTAGAGTATCGGAATATAAACTTTCGTTTATAAAAGAAAACTATATAGACGAAACTAAAATTATACAACCCGACGATATATCTACAGATAAAGAGAATGTTGTAAATGCGGATATGTATATAAAATCATTTATTGATATAAAAATAAACAATACAAATCCTGTAAATCAGAACGACTATATGAGTTTAACCTTATCGGGATATTTTAAAAATTGCACATCGTGTTGCACCGACGAAAAATTTGAATTTAAAGGACAAGAAATAAACCAAAATATTATTTGTATTTGTCCGGGCAATCAAAATATTATTTTAAATTGGGATATTTTAAAATCGGGTTCGGTTAACTCATACAAAGACACATTATTTGTTGGAAATATCGATACGGTTAATTATATAATAAATTATTAAATTGAATATATTTGATATCATAATAGTAAGCATAGTATTACTTTTTATAATAATAGTTTTATATAAAGAGTATATAGGACCTGCATTTACATTCCTAATAGCCGTAATTGTTCTTGGTATTTTTAAAATTCTTACACCATCAGAAATATTAAGTGGATTTGCAAACGAACAAATATCAGTAATAATAATGCTTCTGCTACTTGGCGATATTATACGTAAAGAAGCTATTATAGAGATAATTTTTGATAAGATATTTAAATCATCAAGAAGCTATAGAGGCTTTATGGCTCAAATGATGGTTCTTGTCGGAGGGTTTTCGGCATTTTTGAACAATACCCCGTTAGTTGCAGTTATGATGCCGTATGTTAGTAATTGGAGCAGAAAACATAAAGTATCAATATCAAAATTATTAATACCATTATCGTATGCTGCAATATTAGGAGGAACAATTACACTTATAGGAACATCAACAAACTTAATAGTAAACGGATTAGTTATAGACCAAAAAATAATACCCAATTTACCACATTTACACTTATTCGATTTTACGGCAGTTGGCTTACCAATGTTTGTAATAGGATTACTTTATATATTATTTATAGGCGAAAAATTTCTGCCCGAAAACAAATCTTATGTCGAAAAAGTAGTTCAAAATACACGAAAATATATAGTAGAAGCAAGAGTTAGCGAAAAATCTAATTTAATTAACAAAACCATAGAAGAAGCAGGATTAAGAAACCTCGAAGGATTATATTTAGCCGAGATAATAAGAAATAAAACGGTTATAAAAGCAGTATCGTCTAAAGAAATTATTAAAAATAACGACATATTGGTATTTGCCGGCGAAACCGAAAAAATTGCCGATTTAATTGATAACGATAAAGGATTAATTTTTTCGGAAATAGGAATGTATTCTAAACGAAAAAAAACCGAAATAATAGAGGTTGTTATATCATACAACTCATCGTTAATAAACAAAACAATTAAAGAAATTAATTTTAGAGGAAAATACGATGCAGCAATAATTGCAATACATAGAAATGGCGAAAAAATTAAAGGAAAAATAGGTAACATTAAACTTAAAGCTGGCGACGTATTATTAC
>JALSQC010000158.1 GCA_026985625.1 Bacteroidales bacterium
AAACATTGAATCTAAATCGCCTTTTTGATTTGTATATGTGAATTTTACGCCATCAATTTCAAATTGCCCGGCAACAAAAGGCAATGGTTTCGGTTTTTTTGTGATATCAAGATTATTTTGTTGAAAAAATAATTTTGCAGAATCTAATTTTTGTTTAGATGTTCTATAGTCGCAACAATCTGATTTATCGTAAGCTACTTGATAAATTGTAAAAGTTTTTAGATATTTTTGGTTTGCTAAATTATAAACGCCCAACACCACTCCTGCTAATGTGTCTTTCATATCTTTATAATGGCAATTACAAGGAAGTTTGTAAATTTCGCCTATTTCGTTATAAATATTGTGCAATTTAAAAACGTGCTTAAATGCAACGAGTTGTTTGTCAAAATTTATATCAAGAACAGTAAATTCGATTGTTGATGTATAGTTTGGATAAGGCACATCTTTAAAAGGTCGTGTTTTTGTAACTTGTCCAAAAAATTGTGTTGAAACGAACATTAAAACAGCTAATATTCTGAATTTTGTTTTCATTATATTTTTTTATTAAAATGAGAATTATCTGCATTTTTAGTATGGTTAAAAAAAACGTTAAAACGCTTAAATGCTTCAGTTTTTCGATTATCGGGAAAAGTCAGTGCATCTCTGATTTCTGTTAATTCATCTAATACTTTTTCTTTTGAGTTAATAAAATCTTCGCAACTTGCTAAATCGAAAAGAAGTCTATCTTCCAAATTGTATATATTATCTTTAAAGATAGTTTCTTTTGCAAGTGCTTGCTTGATGCCTTTGAAGGCATTTATGTAGTTGCCATTACCGAGTTTTGAATATGGTGGTGTTTCAAAATCAATATATTCTTTGTATAATCCTAAATCGGAAAAACGTTGTTCGGAAATTTTTGGATATATTGATTTGTAAGCATCAAAAAACACATCATCATCTTTTTCGGGTGTTTGTAATGCTTTTTTGTAAATAGCATAGTAGTCATATTCTGCTTCATAAGAACTGCCTTCTGCACCATAACTAATTCTTATAAAAGGTAATAGGCTCGTAACCTCATTATTTATGGTTTCAAGTTTAATTTTATCTATATCAATTTTATAAATTTCGTTATTCAAACTGTCAAGTATCGATTTTTCTTTATCTAAAATTGTTTTTATATCATTTGCCGAATTTGCATTTTTAAATATTTCTCCATATTTAGTCAGTGTTTTTTCTTTTTTTAAAAATCCTTGTATATTTAATATTTCACCGTAAGTAAAAGAAACGGAGTCGATAAGTTGAAAGGTTCCTGTTGATGTTATTTTATATATTTTATTTAAGGTTTTAATATTCATTCCTATCGGTTCGTTATTATTATTAATTTCATAAGTTGTATCTGTTTTAATAATTCTAATGTTTAAATCATTTTTTATGCTTGCCAATGTCGATTTATTATCGACGGACTCATCGTTATTAAAAAAGCCGATTTCTATTTTGTCGATAATTTTCTCTTTGTCAGGCAAAATACTGTATAATTTATAGATATATGGTGCTTCGGGTGGTGTATATGGGTGTTCTGCAAGTATAAACAAATCAAAATCTTTATCGGTTTTTATGTATGCTTTGTAAAAATAATCGGTAGAGTAATGTAAAACACCTTTTTCGTCTTTTGATAATTCTCCTTCGGTATTGATGCCAAGAATGCTTAAATATTTTGGCTCTACGTATTTTAATTTGCTGAAATTTTTGTAAAGTCCGGCATTTTTATCCAAAGTATAAGGCAATGTTTTTTGTTCGAAATTAGAAACAAAATCAGAGAAATGATTTTGTTCCTTACTTTCTGAAACCATGGTGTTTGCAGTTTCTTTTTTGATATTGCCTTGTTGCGATTGTTCTTCGTTTGTATTTGAATTTTGAGTGCACGAGAAAACAATTAAAAGAATAAAAAGTGAAATAATTGTGTTTTTCATAATAATTTAATAAATTTATTCAAAGATAAAAAATGTTTTTTATAACAAAAGAAAAATTATTTTATTATATTAATTAAATTTGTTTGTGTTTTAATTTTTTGCGTGTTATATTCTTTTATGCAATATATTAAACTTGTGTTCCAATAAGGAATATCAATGTTAAAATCTTACATAATATCTTACTTTTACAGCAAATTATTTAATCATATGTATTAGTCTATTTATAAAATTTTAATACTTTTATTTTTTTTATAAAAATTGATTTTTTTACACATAAATATAATGAGATTTAGTCCCGAATTATTTATAAAATATATTATAATATTATTACATAATAAGGCTCTTAAAATTGCACGGAAATATAATAAAAAACGAGTCGAGGGAATAACTTTAAATAATATAGCCAATATAAAGGTAAAATTGTTGTTGACGGAATAATTGTTGATAACGGCGACAGAAACTTTTATACCGACGATAAACAATTAAAAATTATACGAAAAGCAAGTCCAGGAAAAGATAAAAATAATACACCCGAAAGTGGAGGAATTAAAATTACCGTAGGAAAAGATTGCGATGTTGAGGTAAAAAATTGTGTCATTACAAACACAGCACCAACAGGAGGTGTTTTATCGATATCAGCCAACAAATACAGTAAAGTTCTTATCGATAACAATTTAATAATAAATAATACAGGCGAAGGTATTTATGCTATGACACTTTTCCATTCGCAAAATCCGAGCGAACAATGCGAATATACAATTACAAATAACACTATACTTTTTACTTGGAGACACGATGAGTTAGCTCAAAGTTACAGTGGAAACGGTATAAAATTCGATACCGAAATAAGTAAACTTTATATTGCTAACAATGTTATTGGTTTTGGCGACGAAGGTGGCGTTGATAACATCAAAAAATGCAAATCGTTAGTGCTTAAAGATAATCTTTTTACAGGTAATCATAATTACGATTATCGCGAGTGGAATACACAAATGAAAATTACAGATGTTGAAGACGATTCTGATATTTTAACAGGCGAATCAACAGGAAATATTACAGCAAAAATAACAGTTCCCGTAAACAAAGATTGGGCAACAATTTTTGCCGGCAGAAAATATGTTTCGCGTGCCGATGTAGATGCAAAAGTTTCGGCAGCAAATTCAAGCACAAACGATTTGCGTAGTATGCTTGGGCTGCCATTGCAAGGGAACGATGTTGCCGAACAAACAAGTGTGTGGCTACACCGTATGCATTT